>JACQVU010000493.1 GCA_016209585.1 Planctomycetota bacterium | reverse complement strand
CAGCGCGGTGGCGTAGAAGGGGATGTTGCTCATGCTCTCCATGCCGCCGGCGACCACGCACTGGGCGTCGCCGGCGCGAATGGCCTGCGCGGCCAGGGCCACGGCCTTCAGGCCGGAGCCGCACACCTTGTTGATGGTCAGCGCCCCGGCCGAGGCTGGAACGCCGCCCCAGATGGCCGCCTGCCGCGCCGGGTTCTGCCCCAGGCCGGCCGAGACCACGTTTCCCATGATCACTTCGTCCACGTTCTCCGGCGCCACGCCGGCGCGACGCACCGCCTCCCGCGCCACCACCGCGCCCAACCGGGAGGCCTCCAGCGGCGCGAGCGCCCCCAGGAACTTCCCCATCGGCGTGCGGCACGCGCTGACGATCACGGCTTCCACCATACGAACCCACCTTTCCAAAGCCCGGCTTCCAGCGACCCTACGCTACCCCGGGGGCCGTGCAGGGGCAAGCGCCCTTCCGCGCCCAGCCTCCCAGCCTCTTCGATCTTTCCCGCGGGTCCGGCGTCCGGTATACTCCCCGCGCCTGGACCGGCTTCCACTTGGGCGTCCCTGGCGTCTTCGCGGCTTCACCTGGTCGTCAGCGCCGGGACGCCCCAAGGGCCGGGAAGGCACGGAAGAGGGAGACCGCCGTGGGAGAGATCGACACCCTCAAGGAACGAATCCGCCTCCTGGAGGCGGAGAACGACCGTCTCAACACCGAATTGCGCAACGCCCGCGGCACGCCCGACTTCACCGGCGCCGGCCAGATGGCCAGCATCGCCGGGCTGGAGGAGAAGGTCTGCCAACTGACGGCGGAGGACAAGATCGCCTACATCAACTCCTCCATGGCCAAGCATCTCGGCGTGGACCGCAAGACGGTGATGGGCAAGCCGCTGGCCGAGATCGACCATTTCTTCTGGGGCCCCGGCATCTTCACCCGGCTGCTGGGCGAGGCGCGTTCTTCGGGGCAGGAGGCTTCGGAGGAGGTGCGTTTCGAGGACCAGGAGTCGGACCAGACGAAGTATTTCTGGGTGCGGGTGAACGTGCGGGACAACAAGGGGCAGATCCTCATCGAGGACATCTCCGAGACGCGCAACCTGGAGCAGACCTTCGGCAAGTGCGTCGCGCCGGAGATCATCGAGCAATTGCGCAGCGACAACTTCGACCTGGCGCGCTCCTATCGCCGGGTGGTCACGGTGCTCTTCGCGGACCTGCGCGGCTTCACCTCCACCAGCGAGACGATGGACCCGCAGGACGTGAAGATCATGATCGACCAGTACCTCTCCCGCGGCCTCAAGGCCGTGCGCGACGGCGGGGGAACCATCGACAAGTTGGTGGGCGACGAGATCATGGCCCTGTTCGGCGCGCCCCTGCCGCACACGGCCCACGTGCTGCAGTCGCTCAACGTGGCCATTTCCATGCAGAAGGCCCACGTCAAACTCCAGGAGAAGTGGCGCCAGGAAGGGCGCAGCGCGCCCGCCATCGGCGTCGGCATCAACACCGGCGAGATGGTGGTGGGCGGCATCGGCTCCGAACTCTATTTCAACTACACCGTCCTGGGGCACCATGTGAACCTCGGCGCCCGCCTGTGCGGCAAGGCGGCCGGCGGGGAGATTCTCGTCGGCCAGGGGACGTTCGAGGAACTGAAGCGGGAGATGGGCGAACACTCGGACGTCATCCAGCATGACTTCAAGATCAAGACCCACCCGAAGATCGAGGCCAAGGGCATTTCCGAGCCGGTGCAGGTCTACTCGATTCAATACTGACGGTCCCAGTCCGCGTTTCCCACCGCCTTCGGGGTGAGAAACGCGGGCTACGGCGCGCGGTCGGCGTTGATGTCGCGCGCCACGGCCATCTCTTCCCGCGCGCGGGCGTCGCGGCCGAGGTCGGCGTAGAGGCGCGCGCGGATCAGTCGCAGCCGGGCGTTCCCCGGCTCCTGGCGAACGGCGGCTGACAGAACGCGCATCGCCTCCCGTCGGCGGTTGAGAAGCCGCAGCGCGTCGCCCAGGAGGCCGAGCAACTCGGCGTCCCGCGCGTAGAGCGAACGCGCGCGGCGATACGCGGCCACCGCCCCGCGCGCGTCGCCGCGGGCGTAGCGGGCGTCGCCGAGGCACTTCCAGGCCCAGAAGGCGCGTGGTTTCCGGGCGAGATAGGCGCGGCAGTGGCTCTCCGCCGCCGCGAGGTCGCGCAGGGCGAAACAGACCTCCACCAGCAGGCGGCGCGGCGGGCCGGACGCGGGGCGTTCGCGCAGCAGGCCGTCGCAGGCGGCGCGGGCGCGCCGGAGATGGCCCGCGTCGCGCCGGCGGCCGGCGTCCACCCACCCGGCGATGAAGTCGGCGTCCCGGAGCCGAAGGCCGGCCAGCCGCCGCCGCTCGGAGCGAGGCAGGACGATCAACGCGGCTTCGTCGTCGAGGCGTCGCCACGCCGCCAGGCGCGCGGCGCGGACCTCGATCGGCGTCGGGAAGCGGGGATCCTGGACCAGGAAACAGTCCGTGGCCCGGTCGAAGCCGATGACCGCCAGGAAGTGGCCGTCGAGACCCTGATGTTCGCTGACGATCACCGGCACGCCGCGCCGGAGCAGTTCGCGCAGGTCGCTCGCGCGCGCCCGAACGAACGTGACGAGCATGCCGCGCCGGGCGGCGAAGTCGCGCAGCGCGTGCCAGGGCGTCCCGCGGTCGAACACGGCCTTGCCCACGTGTTCCTGCGTCAGCGGTCGGCCCCAGAACGCGAGCAGGTTGGCCAGCGTGTTCGGGCCGCAGTAGTCCTCGCGCTGCACCCGGCGCGGAAAGCGCAACCGCACCCGCTCCGGCCCTTCGCGGACGTCGGCTCCTCGCCGCGCCGGCGCCCGCAGCGCGGACCGGGCCTCGGCGCGCAGCGGGCTTTTCGGGAAACGCGCCAGCAGCAGGCGGAAGAGACGCCGCGCGCCCGCGAGGTCGCCGCCCCCGCGCCGGCAAAGCGCGGCCGCGAGCAACGCCGCGTCGGCGTCGTCGGCCCGCGGCGACAGCGCGTACGCCGTCTGGAAGGCCACGGCCGCCGAAAGCGGACGGTTCGTGGCCTCGAAGAGTTCGCCCCGCAACATGTGGTGGGACACCCGTTCCGGTTCCGCCCGGAGAGCCGCGCGCGCGTGGCGGAGCGCGCCCTCGTGGTCGCCCCGGAGCAGCCCCAGGTCCGCCAGCGCGGCGTGGGCGGCGGGGTCGCCGGGAGCCAGGCGAAGCGCGCGTTCCAGCAGCGCCTGGGCCGACTTTTCCCGGCCGGTGCGCGCCGCCAGGGCGGCGGCGGCGATCAGAAAGGCCGCCGAACGCTCCTTCACGCCGGCCATGCGGGTCACCGCGAGGCGCAGGGAGACGCGGCGCGACAGGACCATGCAGCAGAGGGCCGAAATGGCCAGCGCCGTGGCGCGCGACGGGGCGGGCGCTTCCGGGTCTTCCTCCACGCGCCGGCAGCGGCGCAGCGCCTCTTCGGCCTCGCCCCATTCCAGCAGGCGGCGGGCGAAGAACAGGTTCCAGACGCGCGGCGTTCGCCGGTCGGCCAGGAGGGCGCGGTACTCGCGGCGGGCCGCCCGGCGCAGCCCCAGGGCGGCGAGGCTCTCGCAGCGCATCAGCCGCTCCGCCGGGGAGGCCGCGCGCCGGCCGCCGGCGCGGGCCAGGAAGGCGGCGTATCGCCCCTGGAAGAAGAGCGCCGCGGGAAGGTCCCGCGCGCTCCGGTGGTCGAGCGCGCGGCGCGGGATCGCGCGCGGGTCGTTCACGGGGCCGCGGTCTCGGGTTCGGCGACGCGGACGCGACGCGCGTGCGACGTGAAGCGGAGGCGGAAGGTCATGAGGAAGAGGTCAGGATGGGCTTGGCGAGAGTCTCGAGGCGCGACATCCACTCCGCGAAGTGCGGGCAGGCGCGCTTGAGTTTGTCGACGCCTGATCGCGCGGCGATGGCGGGGCCGGCGCGTCGCTTTCGT
This sequence comes from Planctomycetota bacterium, assembly GCA_016209585.1. Classification (GTDB taxonomy): domain Bacteria; phylum Planctomycetota; class UBA8742; order JACQVU01; family JACQVU01; genus JACQVU01. The sequence goes on along the minus strand of JACQVU010000493.1, from coordinate 6,681 downwards.
TTTTCGTAGGCGGGAACGGCGGCGACAAGGCGTTTTGAGGGCGCGGTGGCGTCACCGTCGTCGATCTCTTCGGGCGAGAGGTTTCCGACGGCGGCGCACAGGAGGTTTGGCGCGCCGTCGGCTTCGCCGTCGGGGAACTGGCTCGGCAAATGGTCGAGGTCGACGAACACGAGCGCCTCGAACTCGTGAACCTGCACGTAGGGGATGAACTGCGGGGTTGGAAGCCGTTTGGCCATTCCTGCCTCGATGCGCCGGGCGCGTTCGCGACCGGTCTCTCGTGGTTTCTTCTCGTTCCCGGGGTACGCGCCGATCTTGTAAAGATCGATCATGGGGGTGACGTATTGATGCGACCGCAGTCGGCCGACTTCCTTCTTGCTCGCCAGGTAGAGCCTTTCGAAAGGAACGATACCCGAACCCTTTTCCGTTAACGCTTGCGCTTTCGGAAAAACACGGAACGGCTCCAGGTGTGGCTTGAGCACCAGCGACACGAAGTGTTCTTCCGTCGGTCCCTCGCACAGCACGCGAAGTTCCACGGCACGCATCAGGGCGCGCCCCCGGTCACGTTCATTTCCATCAGTTCGCCGAGATCGTATTCCTTGACCCAATCGCCGAGCGCGTCGGTTGACAGGCGTTGAAAACGCGATTCAGCGTGGCCCCTGTCGTCCTGAATCCTCTCGACGACGACGATGTCTTCGGGAGCGAACTCGCGCGCCAGTCGCGACGACTGCGTGGCGACGATCACCTGTCGTTTCGACGCCACGTCTTTCAGCAGGTCCGCGATGAGCCTGACGGCGGACGGGTGCAGGCCCAGTTCCGGCTCGTCGATCACGATGACGGAGGGGAGCATTTTCTCGGGTTGCAGCAGCAACGTGATCAACGCGATGGCGCGGAGCGAGCCGTCGGAGAGGTGGTGAACGCCGAAGACGTAGTCGGGGTTCTGGTCGCGCCAGCGGAGAATGATCGTGTTGGGATTCTCGATGTTCGGGTCGAGAACGAAATCCTTGAAATGCGGCAGCACCAGTCGAACGGTGGACACGATGCGTTCGTAGTGCGCGGGATACGCCCGACCCAGCGCATGGAGGAACGCCGCCAGGTTACCGCCATTGCCGAGCAGGCTTCGATTGTGATTGACGTCATGGTTGCAGCGAATCGGCGCTTCGTTCGTAGTGTCGTGGAAGTGGTACGTTCGAATATTCTTCAGGTGCGACAGCAAAGCACGCGACGCCTCGTGAGTCTGGGTTTCGACGCTCTGCGATGAGTGATGGGGGAGCAGAGATTCAACGTGCCCCGAACCGAGATGGCTCCCACGGTCTTCCCCTCCTTCACCGGCGTACATGAAACAGGTCTCTTCGCTCGCGAAAACGAGTCGATCCGGCGCCGAGTGGGCCAGTGAGAAGATATAACTGCGCTGATATTTCCCCGATGACACGTCCTCCCCATCGAATCCCAGGAGGCCGAACATTTCGGACGTTCGATTCGGCCCGTAATGCAGCAGCGCGCTCGCTCCGCCGTTTCGCGCGACGTAGACCCGCAGATCTCCGTTCATCGCGTGGCTGAGCATTTCCAGGAACGCGACGACGTTCGACTTTCCGGACCCGTTCGCGCCGACGAGCAGAGTAATGTCGCGAAGGTCGATGTCGGTCTCCCGGATCGAACGAAACCCGTTGATGGCCAGTTTCGCCAGTCGTTCCATCAGTGCCGCGCTCCCGGCTGGCGCTCTCTCGGACGCCCGACGCCGTCGACGAACGGCTCGCGCGCCGTCCGCCCAGCCACGTCACATGGTGCCGAACGGGCCACGCCCCGTCAATGCGAGGGTCGCGCGTCGCGCGCAGGTCGTTCACGGGGCGGCGGTCTCGGGTTCGGCGACGCGGACGACCGGGGCGTCGATGTTGTCGACCAGCGTCTTGAACGCCTGCATGCCGCGGTATTCATCGGGGCCGAGCCAATAGCGGATGTGGCGGGTGAGGTAGGCGCGGCAGAAGTCCGGCGTGAGGTCGTGGCTCTGGGTCTCTTCAGCCACGATGGCGTCGATGTTGGCCAGCCCGGCCTTCAACGCCTGGACGCAGCGGGCGCGGAAGGCGGTGGTGTCGAGCGCCGGGCGGGTGGCCCAGACGGCGTAGACCATGGGCAGGCCGGTGAGTTCGGTCCAGAGGGCGCCGAGATCGTAGGTCTCCTCGAAACTCGCCTCGCTCACCTTGAAGTTGCCGTCGCCGATCACCAGCGCGGCGTCGAAGTTCTCGCGCCCGAAGTGGACGGGGGAGAAGACGTAGCGGGCGTACTCCACCTGGCGCTGGAAGGCGCGGCGCATGAGGATGCGCAGCAGCGCCGCCGAGGTGCGCGAGGCCGAGTCCAGCAGCACCGTCTTGACTTCCGCGATGGGGCGGTTGCAGTACAACTTGACGCTGCGCACCTCGCCGCGCGACGCGATGCCGATGTCGGGCACCATCTTGTACTCCGGGTGCGCGAAGACCTCCGCCACCGGGAGCAGGGCGGCGTCGAGCCGGCCGGCCGCGAGTTCGTCGGCGATGATGGCCGGCGTGTCGTGGACGATCTCCTCGTCGTCACCGGGGGTCAGATAGCGCACCAGCGGGCGCGCGTTCAGATAGGAAACGGCCCCAATGCGAGGCATGCGGAAGGCGCAAGGCCAAGGGCAGAAGGTCGAAGTCGGAAGGAGAGAAGCGAATCGGAAGAAGGGGATATGGCCGCCGTGAGACTTCAGCCTTCAGCCTTTGACCTTCAGCCTCATTCGTCCCCCTCCCAGAGATTCTTGGTGATGGCGCACTCGTCGCGCAGCCGCTTGAGGAGTTCACCGCGCTCTTCAAGCAGGAAGGCGTCGGTGATGGCCTTCTTCAACTGCGGGTCGTCGATCTTGGCGTTCCCCGGATCAGACTCCAGCCAGACCCAGATGAGATGGTAGCCCCGCTCCGTCTTCGCGGCCGGCTCCGAAAGCGCGCCCCCGTTCGGCAGCGGAGACTTGGGCCGGAAGGCCGCGTCCAGGATCGCCTGGTGGAAGCGGTCGTAGCGCGGCGCCACGTACCCCAGAACGCCCTGGCTCTCCTTGGTGGCGGCGTCGTCGGAGTAGGTGGCCACCGCGTTGGCCCAGCCGTTCATTCCCTCTTTCCTCACGTGGGCCACGGCCGCGTTGAGTCGCTCGGTGGCCTTCTTCCACTGCTCATCGAGCCGCGCCTTCTTGCGCTTCTCGATCTCCTTGGCGGCCAGCGGCCGACCGTTGGCGTCGCTCTTCTCAATGGGCTTCTGCCGCTCCGGAACGGCCTCGATGTAGATCTGGGAGATGTACCGCCGGACGCCGGCGAAGTAGGCGCGGTTCTTCAGCGAGTAGTCCGTGAGCGCCTTGGGGGTCGCTTTCTTCTCCAGTTTCTTCGTCAGCCAGAGGTTCATCTCCACCTGCCTCTTGTACTCGTCGAACGTGACGCCCTGCCGCGCCAGGATATCCTCCAGCGTGAACTGGCCCTTGTAGCCCTCCCGCGTTTTCTTGCGCTCCTCCTTGATCTTCTCGTCAATCTCCTTCCGCGGGACCTTGTCCGGGTCGCGCTCATGCGCGCGCCGCAGGAGGCGACCATCGATCACCGCCTCCAGTTCGGCGTCCAGGAAGTTCAGCGGAAGCATCTCCACGATCTTGGGCAGCAACATGCGCGGATCGGTCACGTGGGCGCGGTAGGTGGCGCCGTGCCGTTCCAGCAGACGCTTGTGAAAGTCGCGGCGGGTGATGGTCTCGGTCCAGCCGTCCTTGTGGTGCTCGACGCGGGCCACCCAGTCCGCCGCTTCCGTTATCCGCGCCGGCTGGTCGTTCTGCTCCTCTTTCTCCCCGCCGTTGGTGGGTGGCTTCTCAGCGGCCGGCTCGGTCCCGGTCCCGGGGCTGGGCGAGACCTCTTCGGCGCGAATCGCCAAGGCGACCGCGAGGGCGACCACCACGATGATCAGCGCCCCCGGCAGAGAACGAAGCGACCGCGTATGGGTCATAAACTGCCGCCCACCCGCGACGGAAGGCGCACTTTGACCTTACCAGAGCCGCCCCCCGCTTGCAACGGCGTACCGGCGTTCCGGCGTCCCCGCGTTCGCGGCGGGTGAACGCGGGGCGGGAAGGTGTTAGACTCCCCCCGCCGCGTGCGCCGGGGGCCTTCACTCCCGGTAGCGTTCTCTCCACTCTTCAGGCGTCGCCCGTGGACATCGACATCCCCCGTCTCGTCGCCTACGTCGTGGTGCTGGTGCTCTCGGCTTCCATTCATGAGGCCATGCACGCCTTCATCGCCTACGACCGCGGCGACACCACCGCCGCGGATCTCGGACGGCTGACGCTGAACCCCCTCAAGCACCTGGACGTCGCCAACAGCCTGGTGTTGCCGCTGGTCACCTGGTTCGCCACCTTCGGCGCGGTTCCGCTGGCGGGCGCCAAGCCGGTGCCGGTCAACCCCTATCATCTGCGACGGCCGGAGCGCGACTTCGCCTTCGTCGCCGTCGCGGGGCCGCTCACCAACCTGTCGCTGGCCTTCTTTGGAGCCATGGTTCTAGTCGGGATCATCCTGCTCGTGCCGTGGATCGACCGGGTTTCACCGTTCGCGCCCCATTCCACCGGAACGGCGATGGTGGGCGTGATCTCCGTGCTCCAACTGTGGGTCTCCGTCAACATGGGCCTGGCGATGTTCAACCTGATTCCGATCCCGCCGCTCGACGGCAGCCGCGTCTTCCGGATGGCGCTGCCGGCGGCCGTGAGAGAGCGGTTCGACGCCCTCGAACGGTACGGCTTCGCGCCGGTGGTGGTGCTGATGGTCATTCTGAACCGCAGCCCGACCATTGGCGCGTGGGTGGGAGAATACTGGTTTCGCCGGCCCACGACGTTCGTGGTGGACTTGGCGACCACGCTGGCCCGGCTGGCGCTTTCCGTCACCGGCGCCTGACCACCGATCGATGGAGCCGGGGCGGCGCCTGACCGGGAAGGGGCATTCCATGGTTGCTCAATCAGAGAACTCCGACGCCGGCGCGCCCTCCGGGGCCGCGCCCGCCGCCGCCGACAACCTTGACGCTGGCGCCGACCCCGACGCGGAAAGCGCGGCCGAAGCCGCGCTTCTGGGCGCGGAGGAAGACGCTCTCGACTACACCGTGGCGCTGGACGTCTACACCGGCCCGCTCGACCTGCTGCTCTTCCTGATCAAGGAGAACGAAGTCGACATCGCCGACATCCCCATCGCCGCCATCACCGACCAGTACCTGGCCTACATGGAGACGCTGCGCGAGTTGAACGTGAACGTCGCCGGCGAGTTCCTGCTCATGGCCGCCACGCTGCTCGAGATCAAGTCCAAGATGGTCCTCCCGCGCCCCGAAGAGGAGGGCGACGGCGAAGGCGACGCGGCCGACCCCCGCCTGGAACTGGTCCGCCACCTGCTGGAATACAAGAAGTACAAGGACCTTTCGGAGGAACTGCGCCGCCGGGCCGACGCGCGGTCGCGCCGGGCGACCCGCGGGTTCAACGAGATCCCCACTCGGACGGTGGCCGACGAAACCCTCTTCTGGGAAGACGTCTCCATCTGGTCGCTCTTCCAGGCCTTCTCCGCCGTGGCGCGCGAGATCGGCCTCGAAAAACCCGCCCTCATCGTCTACGACGACCGCCCCGTCCGCGCCTTCATGGAGGAGATATACGCCCGCCTCAAGGCCGCCGGCCGGCTCCCCTTCAAATCGCTCTTCCCCGGCAGCCCCGACCGCCTGACGCTCATCGGCGCCTTCCTGGCCCTTCTGGAACTGGTTCGCCGCCGCCACCTCCTCGTCGAGCAGGACCCGGACGGCCAGATCCACCTCTCCTTCAATCCCGACGGCGGCCCCCTGGTGCTGGACATGGACGGCAACCCCCTGGATCGCGCCTTCCAGGGCGGCGAGCGCGACTTCGCCCTGGTCGCCGACCCCACCGACGCTGACCAGGCCGCCGTCACCGTCGCACCGGGCGCCCCGCCGCCGGAGGCCGAGACCATCGCCCCGGACGACGACGGCGCGGACGGCGGTGGAAGGTAGCCCGGCCGTGGCCGCCCCGGCCCGATTCCGGCGCATCCTGGTGGCGGACGACGAGCCGGTCGTGCTGGAACTCTTTCGCCGCTGCCTCTCCGAGGCCGGCTACCAGGTCGACACGGCGCCTTCCGCCGAGCGCGCCCGCGACATGCTCGAAGAGCGCCTCTACGACGCCGTGATCTGTGACTACTCGTTCCCGGGTATGAGCGGTATCCAGTTGCTCGACTTCGTCCGGCAGTATGACCGCGACCTGCCCTTCATCATCGTCACCGGCTACGCCGGCACCGTCCGCTGCGCCGTGGACGCCATGAAACGCGGCGCTTTCGACTACCTCGAAAAACCCTTCGAACCGGAGGAACTGGTGATCGTCACCCAGCGGGCGCTGGAACACGCCAAACTCGCCAGCGACCTGCGACACATGCGGGCCGAGTTCACCCGCGCCGCCGGCGTCGAGAACATCATCGGCCGCTCCAAGGTCATGCGCGACCTCTTCGACCTCGTCCGGCGCGTCGCCCCCTCCAACTCCACCATCCTCCTCCAGGGCGAGTCCGGCACCGGAAAGGAACTCTTCGCCCGCGCCATCCACCAACTGTCCGCCCGCCGCGACGGCCCCTTCCTGGCCCTCAACTGCGCCGTCCTGCCCGAAACCCTCCTGGAAAGCGAACT
>JACQVU010000491.1 GCA_016209585.1 Planctomycetota bacterium | reverse complement strand
GCGCTCGGCGGGCGGCGCGGGGAGATCGGCGAGCATGCTGGCGCAGGCGCCGTAGACGGTCTCGCGCTGTTTCAGGAGGCGGGCGGCGAGGTCGCGGGGCGGATTGGGTCCGGCGGCGGCTTCGGGGTCGGTCACCTCCCGTTTCCAGCGGGCGGCGATCTCGGGGTTGGCCAGGAACAACCGTTTGATGAGGTTGCGACCGGTGGCGCCGGAGACGGAGAGCGCCGGAATCGGCCCGATACCCAGCGAGGCGTTACGCACGGCGCCAGCCTGGAGATGCTCGGTTCCCTCGGAGACCACGATCAACGCGGCTGCGCCCGCGTCCACCGCCGCGCGGTATTGCTCGGCGAGCGACGGGGAGGAGGCCCCACGAGTGTCGAAGACTGAGCGGCGCTTCGCGAGCGTGTAGTCGGTCCGGTACACGATCACGAAATGGCCGCTCGCGTCGCGGCCCCGGTATTCCGCGGCGCTTCCGACTCGGAGGAACAGCGCGTCGCCAGCCACTTCGCCGCTCACCAGCGCGGCGCTGGTATCGAACGGCCGCGGTTGGAGGCCGGAGTAGGGGAGCAACTCGGCCGGGAACTCGGTCCCCGCCGCGGGCGGTCCGGCGGCGTCGGTTTCCGCGAGGAAGAGTCGCGCGCCGGCGCCGTCGAACCCCGGCTCCGGACGGCGGATATGGCGGAGAAAGGCGAAGGCCTCTTCCTCCAAGGCATACCCGGCGGCGGCCAGACGACGGGCGACGAGATGCGACGCCTCCAGTTGCGCCCTGCTGCCGGCTTCCCGCGGGCCAAGGCGGGTGAGCGCCGCAAGAAGGTCGCCTTCGTCATTGTCCGGGGCAGGCGGTTCCTGCGCGGCGGCAGGCGTCGGCGCCAGAGAGGCGGTCAGAGCCGTGGCGAGGGCGGCGAAGGCGACACGCGAATGGCGACGCATGGTGTTCGTCATTGACCGGACCGGTCTTGCATTATAAGGAAGCAGTGGCGCGGTTCGGTGGCCATTCCGGCAAACGCGGAGCCGGTCTCGGCGTAGACATGAGAGACTCGGCGTGAACGACTACCACTCATATATGGAGGAACGGAAAGCCAGGGCAGCGCTGGTGGAGCCAGGGGGCTGTCCGTGGCGCGCCGTTTCCCTGGCGCTCGGCTTGGTGATCGGGCTGTTCTCCGCCGCCGGCGTGCTACGGGCGGAGGATCTCGCGCGCCTGGGAACGCCCGCGGGCGACGACGTGAACCCGAAGGTCGAGTTATGCGGGATCGCCCTCGAAGCGGTGCGGTATCAAGAGGTTCTCACACTCGTGCGCGCGGGCAAGCCGGCTGAGGCCGAGGCGGCGTTGAAGGCTCTGGGCGTTCTGGGCGAACGCTACCCCGATCATCCCGTGCCATTCCCCACGGGTCGGGCGGAGATTGACCCGGTGGCGCAACGTTACGCGCCGCTGGGGCGATTGTTCGTTCTCGCGGCCTCGTCGCGTCCAGCCGAGGAGCGCGCGCGGTTGCTGGCGGTCGACAACCGCGCGTCGGACGCGGCGCTGGCGAGGTGGCGGGCCGCGCCGGCGGCCCGCGCGGGCGAGGCTGGGCGCTTCGCGGTGGCCGACCGCCATCCCGGAACGACGGGCGCGGCGCGCGCGCTGGGCGAGTGCGTGGCGCTCGCCTGGGAGGACGGCCGGTTGCGCGACGCCGCAGCCGCGTACGCGCGGTTGGCGGCGCTCTCGGGGCCGGGAGATCGCCTGGAGCCGACGGTAGAGGTGATGGGCGGCGCCGCGCTGGCCGCGGTCGCCCACCCGGACGACGAGCCGGCGATCCTGGCGGAGTTGGACGTGCGTTTGGGCAAGCCGGCCGCGGCCTCCTACGCGCTGCACCTGGGCCGGGAGGTTCCGCCGGGCGCGGCCCGCGTGACCTTTGACGGGGCCGCGATAGAAGCGCCGGCGGCGCTGCGGGCCGAGATCGCCCGGATTCGCGCGCAGGCGGGGGCGCTGGGTTGGGGGGTGTTCTGCGCCGACGTGGCGTCTCCGGGCGGCGACTTTTCCGGCGTGGCGTTCGCGCCGCCGACGAAGCGGCTCTATTCCGGGCGACACGGGGCGCAACTGCGCAAGACGGCGGCGCGCGCCGGTATTGACGACCTCATGCGCCGCCTGGCGACCGGGGGGCCGGCGCGCATCGACGCGCGGGAGGTGCGCACCTACCCGGCGCTGGTGGGCGACTGCCTCTACATCCACCAGGGGGATCGTTGGCGGCGGTTCCACTTGCCGGCGGTCGAGAAGGGGGTCATCGGGCAGGCCAAGCCGACGCCGGGGCGGCTCTCATTCACCCGGATCGAGAACGAACCGAGCGGCGACCCCTTCCGCGGCTTCGTGGAGATATTCCGGGGACGGGAATCCAGCCCGCCGCGTCCGTTGCCGCTGCCGACGCTGGCGCACTCGTTCGGCGCCGCTGGGGGATGGGTGGCGGCGTTCATGCCGGCGCTGGAGGCGTCGAAGGGGGAGATCGACGTGAACACGCTGGTGGTCTTCTCCGCCTCGGACGGCGCGCTGCTCTGGCAGACGCCCGCGCCGGGGGAGGCGGCGGGCGCGGCGGAACATGCGGCGACGGACTTCTCGGCGCTGCGGTTCGGGGGCGCGCCGCTGGTCGCCGGGGACGCGGTGTTCGCCGCCGGCGTGGCTGAACGGGGCGGAAACGCCGAGACCACGGCCGCCTGTTTCGACGCCGCGAGCGGCGCGGTGCGCTGGCGGCGGGCGATCTCTCGGGCCAAGCCCTTCGACGAGGCGCTGGCGCTGGCGGGGTCGGGGGCGCCGGAGCCGACGGCGCCGGTCCTGCGGGCCGGTCTCCTTTTCGTGGGCACGAACGCCGGCGCCGTGGCGGCCCTGCGGGCCACGGACGGCGCGCCGGTCTGGGTGGCCAAGTATCGCAGTGAACTGGCGGCCACCGAGCGCCGCGACCGGCGCAAGAACGTGGTGGGCCGCGACCTGGCGCTGCGCGGCTGGGCGCGGGGCGTGGTCGTCGCCGGCGCCGACGTGGCGCTGGTCGCGCCGGCCGACACCACGCGGCTCCTGGCGTTCGACCTGGCCACCGGCCGGCCCCGGTGGGCGACCGGCGAAGGCGCGCCGGCCGGCAACCTGTTGTTGGGGGAATTCCGGGGGCGGGCCTACGCGCAGGAGGCCGCGGGCGCGCTGGTGGAAATCTCCCTGCGGAACGGGAAGATCACCCATCGGGCGGAGGAGATGAAGGGGAGCATCGTCGGGGAGGCGCTTTTGACGGCGCGCGGCATCTTCGCGCTGACGGAGTCGGAGTTGCTGCGCTGGGACCTCGCCACCCGCGCCGTAGCGGAGCGCTGGCCGCTGCCCAAGGAGACGCCGCTCTCAAAGGCGCGCGGGGGCCACATGCTGGCCGCCACGGTCGGCGGGCGGCGCTTCCTGGCCGTTACCGACAGCGAGTTGTTCACGCTGATCGAGATGGAGGAAAAACGGCCATGACCGCCGCCGCCCCGCCGCCCGTGAGCGCCACCCTGCGGCCGGTCCGGCGCGCGTTGGCCGGGCTGCGGGCGCGCATCCGCCTGGCGCAGGTTCTGGGCGGCGCGGCGATCACGCTGGCCGTGGCGCTGGCCGCGCTGCTGGCCCACTTCCTGGTCGATTTCGGGCTTCACGAGTGGTTCAGCGAGGAAGCGCCCCGCGCGCTGCGGGCCGCGCTGCTGGTCGCGGCCGGGGCGGTGGCGGCGCTGTGCGCCTGGCGCGCGCTGGCGCGGCCGCTGGCGGCGGCGCTGACCGACGCCGACCTGGCGCGAGTGGTGGAGGCTCGCCGCCCGGACCTGCACGACGCCTTCAGCGCCGCGCTGGAGTTCGCCGGCCGCCCCGCTCCAGACGACGGCCCGGAACGGGAGTTCGTTGACCTGGCCCTGGCGCGCGCCGCCGCCGACGCGCGGGCGGCCGCTGGTGGCGGGTTCGTCTCCTTCGCGCCCGCGCTGCGGCGCATGGCGGCGTTGGCGGCGCTGGTCTTGGCGGCGGGGGCGCTTTTCGAGGCGCGCGAGAGCGAGGTGCGCCGCTGGATCTCCCGGCTCACGACCGACGCCCCCTGGCCGCCGCGGGTGCGCGCCACGGTGCGTTTCCCGGAAGCGGCGGCGGGGTTGACGCTGAACTTCGCGGTGGACGAGGCGAACCCCCGGCGCGTGGTGGTGGCGCGCGGCTCTGATCTTGCCATCGACCTCGTGCCCGACCGCGCCTCCGAAACTCCACATGAGGCTGAGGCCGCCTTCCTTCTCGCCGGTGGCGAGCGGCGGGCGCAGACCGCGCCGCTGGATCGGCCGGCCGATCCCGGCGGGGCGCCGGGCGAGGCGCGGTACCGCTTCGTGGCGCGGGAAGTGATCACCGACCGCGAGGCGAGGTTGTCGGCCGGCGATTATGAAAGCGTGCCCATCCGCATCCAGGCGCTTCCGGCGCCGGTGGTGGCGCGGTGTGAGGCGCGCATCGTCTACCCGACCGCCTTGGCGGTTTCCGATGAGGTGGTCGACAGCCCGCGCTCGATCCGCGCCCCCTTCGGCAGCCGCGTCACGCTGCGGCTGGAAGGCGACCGCCCGCTGCGGGATCGCTCGTCGCGCATCGCCGTGGCCGGGGCCGGAGGCGTGGCGCGAGAGATCGCGCTCACGCGGCCCGACGCGCTCGACACCCGCCGTTCGTTGGAGGCCACGTTCACCATCCAGGAGGGCGACACCCGCGTGGACGCTCACGTGCGCGACGAGGTCGGCCTGGCGCCGGATCGCCCCGTCACGCTCGCGGTGGAGCCGCGACCCGACCTGCCACCCAAGGCGGCGCTCGTCTGTGCGCTCGTTCCGATCGAGGAAGGCGCCGCTGCCGTGCCGGTCACGCCCCGCGCCGTCGCGCCGCTGACGCTGAAGGTGGAGGAGGATTTCGGCGTGGAGCGGTGGCGGCTGCTGGCGACACGCGCCGGACAGGAGGCTTTCACCTGGCGCGACGGCCGGCCGGCTGGCGCGGACTACCGGGGGCCGCTGGCGGTTGATCTTTTGATGGAGGTGGATGCTCTCCGCGACGCTGGCGGGAGCGCCCCGGCGGTGGGCGAGGAGTTCGCGGTGTTCGCCGAAGCCAAAGACCGCACCCACGCCTGGCCGGCCGCCAACGACACCACCGGCGCGCGCTCGCGGCCTATCCTCTTCCGGGTCGTCGGTCCCAGCGGCATGGCGGTGATCTTCGCCCGCGCCATGCGCGACCTCCGGGCGCGGGTGGACGGTGTCAGTGAACAGGCCGACGCCCTCGCCGGCGCGCTGGCCCAAGCCGCCCATCCCACCACCGCGCCCCCACCGGCCGCGCCGGGTGGGGCCGCGCCCCTCCCAGCGCCAAGCACGCCAGCGCCCGCCCTGTCACCGAACGGACCTGCCCCGGCCGGCACGGCGGGCGCGCCCGCGCCGTCCACCGCCCAGGGCGCGACGGGCGGGGGCGAGGCGGCCGCGACCCCCCAGCCGCTCTCGCCGGCGGTGGTGTCGGCGCTGGCCGGGCGGGCGGGTTTGCTGCTTCGGGGCGCGGCTGGGCCGCGGGATCGCCTCCGCGCGCTGGTGCGCTGTTTCACCGTCAACCGGCTGGAGCCAGACCCTTCCCGCCCGCGGTTCGAGGAGGCGTTGCGCAACGCCGCGTTGGCGCTGGACCTGCTGACGCTGGACGAGGCTTCAGAGCGTGACGCCGCCGCCGTGCGGGCGGCGCGGGATCGGCTGGCGGTCTACGGAGTGGACGAGATCGCCTCCTGGCTGGCCACGCCGGGCGCGCCCGCG
>JACQVU010000004.1 GCA_016209585.1 Planctomycetota bacterium | reverse complement strand
GACCCGCCATAACGCCGTCCGGCTGGCGGACAGTCCGAACATCCGCCGCTACCAGGCGGAGTACCCGACCACCGCGCTGCTCACCAGCGGGCGCGACGTGGGGTTGCCCGATGGGTTGATGGGAAACTCGGAGGTGGGGCATTTGAACCTGGGCGCGGGGCGCGTGGTGTGGCAGGACCAGAGTTTCATCACCCGGGAGATTGAGGAGGGGCGGTTCGCGCGCCATCCAGCCTTCTTAAAGGCCGCGGCCCGCGCGCGCGAGGGTGGCGGGCGGCTGCACTGCATGGGGCTGGTGTCGGGGGGCGGGGTGCACTCTTCGCCGGACCACTACCGGGCGCTGATCGCGTTGGCGCGGGAGGCCGGGGTGGCGCCGGACCGGTTGATCTTCCATGCGTTCACCGACGGGCGCGACACGCCGCCGCGCAGCGGGCGGCGCTGGGTGAGCGAACTGGCGGAGGCGTTGCGGGGCCGGGGGCGAATCGGGTCGGTGTGCGGCCGGTCCTCGGCGATGGACCGCGACCCGCGCTGGGAGCGCCCGCGCGCGGCGTATGACATGTTGACGCTGGGCGCGGAGCGCCGCGCGGAGGACCCGGTGGAGGCCGTGGAGATGGCCTACGCGCGGGGCGAGACCGATGAGTTCATCGCCCCCACCACCATCGAGCGCGGCGGCCAGCCGGCCGGCCTCATCCAGGGCGGCGACGCGGTGATCATGTTCAATTTCCGCGCCGACCGCGCCCGGCAGATGTCGCATGCCTTCCTGGACGCGGATTTCGCCGGTTTCGAGCGGCGCGCGCGGCCGGAGGTGCTCTGGGTGACCATGACCCGGTACGAGGAGTCGCTGACCGGCGCGGTGGTCGCCTACCCGCCCCGGCCGCTGCGGCGCATCCTGGGAGAGATCGTCTCCGAAGCCGGGAAGGCTCAACTCCGCGCCGCCGAAACCGAGAAGTACGCCCACGTGACCTACTTCTTCAACGGCGGAGAGGAGCGGCCCTTTCCCGGCGAGGAGCGGCTGCTGGTTCCCTCGCCCAAGGTGGCCACCTATGATCTCCAACCGGAGATGAGCGCGCCGGAACTGACCGCGCGCGTGGTGGCGGCGCTGGCCGCCAAGCGGCACGACCTCGTGGTGCTGAACTACGCCAACCCCGACATGGTCGGCCACACCGGCAAACTGGACGCGGCCATCAAGGCCGTGGAGGCTGCCGACCGCGGCGTGGGCCAGGTGGTGCCGGCCTTCCTGGCCGCGGCCGGGCCGGAGGGGGCGGTGCTCATGACCGCCGACCACGGCAACTGCGAGCAGATGTGGGACGACGCCGCCGGAGGGCCGCACACCGCCCACACCACCAACCCCGTGCCGCTGACGCTCATCTGCCCGGCACGGCCTGGCGCGGCGCTTCGCCCCGGCGGTCGCCTGGCCGACGTGGCGCCGACCATGCTCGAAGTTCTCGGCATGGCCCAGCCGCCGGAGATGGAGGGGCTGACGCTGCTGGCGAAGGGAGCGGGTTGAATGTTGACCATCGACCACACCAACGCGATGGCGGAGGCGGTCGGCCCGGAGCACGGCGTGACGGCGGGGGAGATCGCCGACCTCACGGCGCGCTTCCCGCGGGAGCATCGCCGGCTGACGGAATGGCGCGCGAAGAGCGGCGGCACGTTTTTGGAACTTCCCGACGGAATGGCCGTGGCCCGGCGGGCTGCCGACTGGGGCGCCGGGGCGCGGCAGCGGTTCGACGATTTCGTCGTGCTCGGCATCGGCGGTTCCGCGCTGGGGGCATCCTGCCTGCTGGGCGCGCTGGCGGACCCTTTCCACAACGAGTTGCCGGCGCACCGGCGGTCGGGGTGCCGCCTCTGGGTGGTGGACAACGTGGACCCCGACCAGCTGGCGGCGTTATTCGAGGCCCTGGACCTCTCGCGCGCCTGTTTCAACGTGATCAGCAAGTCCGGCGGCACCACCGAAACCGCGGCCCAGTTCATGCTGGCGCGCGAGCGGTTGAAACGCGCGTTCGGCGCCGATTGGAAGCGCCACGTGGTGGTCACCACCGACCCCGCCAAGGGGAGCCTGCGCGCCTGGTGCCGCGCCGAGGGGCTGGAGACCTTCGACGTGCCTCCCGACGTGGGCGGGCGCTTCTCCGTGCTCTCGGCCGTGGGGCTGGTTCCGGCCGCGGCCTTCGGCGCGGACCCCGCCCGGCTGCTGGCCGGCGCGCGGGAGGCGCGGGAGGCCTGTCTCTCGCCCGCCGCCGCCGCCAACCCGGCCTGGGTGCTGGCCGGTCTCGCCTTTTTGCTGGATCGCCGGCATGGCAAGCGCGTGTCGGTGCTGATGCCCTATTCGGCGCGGTTGCGCCGCTTCGCCGACTGGTACGCGCAGTTGTGGGCCGAGTCGCTCGGCAAGCGGCTCGACACCGCCGGCGCCGTCGTGCACGCCGGGCAGACGCCGCTGCCGGCGGCGGGCGTGACCGACCAGCACTCGCAGGCGCAGTTGTTCGTCGAGGGGCCGAACGACAAAGTGACTACTTTCCTGGAGGTGGAGAAATTCGACCACGCCCTGGCCATTCCAGCCGCGGAGGCCGATGGCGAGACCGCCCACCTCGCGGGGCGCGACTTCGCCGACCTCATGCGCGCCGAGCGGCTGGGAACAGCATACGCCCTGACCGCGGCTGGCCGGCCGAACCTCACGGTGACCGTGCCCGCGGTGAACGAGGAGACGCTGGGCGCGTTGCTCTTCACGTACGAGGTGGCCACCGCTTTCGCGGGCTTCCTCTACCAGGTCGATCCGTTCAACCAGCCGGGCGTGGAAATGGGCAAGGTGATGACCTTCGCGCGCCTGGGCCGGAAAGGGTTCGAGAAAGAGGCCGCCGAACTCGATCGGTTCCTCTCCCGCGGCGGCGGGCGGGATCGCGGTGGCGGGCCGGCGTGACGTGAAAGGGGTCGGGGATCAGGGGTCGGGGGTCAGGGGTCGGGGGTCAGCCTTCGCGCGCGCGTGACGAG
>JACQVU010000502.1 GCA_016209585.1 Planctomycetota bacterium | reverse complement strand
CCCCCCACCTCCACGTCGGCTCCCGGATCGGGTGCGGTCCCGCCTCGTTCGGGCGGTTCCACCTGGCGCTCGTCCAGCGGCAGCGCCTGGCGGGGCGCGCCTCGGCCGCGGCGCTCGGCGCGGGCGCGAAGTGGCACGATCTTGCCTCCGGCCCGCCGCTCTTCCGCCCCTTCATCGACGCTTGCGAATCCCTGGCTGACCGCGGCCCCGGCCAGGGCGACGCGGCCTTCGCCTCCCGCTTCTCCTCTCCCCGGTTTCTCGCCTACCGCTTCTCCGGGGAGGCGGGCGCGGACGAGGTGAACGTCTTCGACGAACTGATCACCGGCGCTCGCGAGTGGCTCACCAACGCCTCCCTCGCGCCGCCGGAACACGGCCCCAAAGGCATCGGCGCGCGCCCCGGGCTGAAACTCACCCGATCCCACACCGACGAATTGCAAGACGTGCTCGAACGCCTCACCTGCCTCGGCGTCCCCGGCGTGCTCCTCGGCTCCGCCGAAGGACTGGGCAGTGACGCCACCATCCCCGCCGCCCTCGCCGCCGCCCGCGATGACATCACCAGCGCCCCTTCCTTCACCACCGAGACCATCGGCCGCGAAATCGCCGCCGCCGGCGGCGGCTACGACGCCCAGATCACCCGATGGCGCATGGACTTCGACGACACCGCCCGTCTCGCGCCGGCCTCCGCCGCGATGCTGGCCTCCGCCACCGTGCGCGTGCGCCTCTCGGCCGTGAACCTGGTGGACGACTTCCAGGTGCGCCTCTTCCGCCGCGCCTCGGCCGCGTCGGCCTTGCCGGAGGGCGAGGCGCTGGGGTCAGCCTCCACCGCCAGCCGCTTCGCCATTGGGGGCGTGTCGTTTCTGGACCTCCCCTGCCGCGCGTCGGGGGTGAACCGCGCCAGCGCCACGCGCTTTCTCTTCATCGCCGGCAACGAGAACGACGCCCCCGCCGCCCCCCAACGCGACGAGATGCTCGCGGGGGGCGCGCCGCCGCGACTCTTCGTCAGATTCTCAGGCCCCGACCTGGAGATGTCCTCATGACCGCCCTCGCGCTCTTGCCTCCTCCCGTCATGCCGCCCGCCGTGCCCGCCGCGCGCGCCGGCGACGACGAAACGGCCGCGCGCCACGCGCGCATCCTGCGCGCCTCGCTGGCCGCCACCCGCCGCGCCTGCGGCCTGCCGCTGCGCTCCGCCCCCGCTGAGTTCCGCTTCGCCTGCGCCGAGTATCGCTTGGCCGACCTGGTTGAACACCTCATCCGCCGCGCGACCCGCCTGGCCCAGTCCGCCCGCGCCCCCCCCAGTCCCTCGCCCTCCGTCCCTCGCCCCCCGCCCCTCGTCCCTCGCCCCAGGTGCTCTCATGCCCCGATCCATCCCTCTCCGCCCGCCTCGCCTGATCGCCGCCGCCGCGCTCGCGTTGCTGCTTGCCCCAGCCGCGGCCGGATGCATGACTTCCGCCGAACGCCGCCTGCTGGGCGCTTCCGCGCGCACGGCTGAAGACCTTCGCGACTTCGTCGCCTCGCTCGACCCGAAGGCCAACCGGCGCGCCCTGGAAGCCTACGCCAGTCGAACGGAGGGCGGCGACCCGGCTGACGATGCCCGCGCCCTGGCCGAGTCTCTGAACACGTTGTCCCGCATTTATCCGGAAGGAGAAACGCCATGAACTTCTTCGCCCAACTCTTCGCCCTCGCCGGAGAGCACTGGCCCACCGTGGCCCCCACGCTGCTCTGGCTCGTCACCCGCCTGCGGCGCGGCGCGCAGGTCGAGAAGGAACAGCAGCGGGTGGCCGACCTCGCCGACGCCGCCCAGGCCATGATCCGCGCCATCAACGACATCCCGGATCTCGCCGCCCGCGCCGCCGCGAAGACGCTGGTCGCCAAGCGCGTCGGCCGCGGCGCGGCCACCCTCCGGCAACTCAAGGACGAGGTCGAGCGCCAGGGCGCCGTGGCCCGCGTCATCGAACAGGGCGTCACCACCGGCGGCAAAGTGCTCGGCCTGCTCCTCTGAACCCGCGCGCGGCGGCAACGCAGGCGCTCACGGGGGGGAGAGGGCCGCGAAGCGATATGGACGATCGATTCGCGCCTTGACTCCCCCGCCGCGCGCCGCGATAATTCCGCCCACGCGCGAGAACTCCTGCCGCGCCTCCGATTTGGATCGACGTCGATGGCCAAGGGCGAAAAAAAGAAGGCAACGCCCGCCCGTGGCGGTGGCGCCAAGCGCCCCATCCGGTCGTATGAGCATCCAGGGAAAAAGCGCCCCAACAACCCCCCGGTGGGGCTGGCGACGGCGAAAACCGATCTCCCCGCCGCCAAGAAAACCTACGCCTACGACCCCCACCTCGACCCCACCCTGGTCTGGGCCGGAAAGAAAGAACGCGCCTCCTTCGACGTGCCCACCGTCTCGCTGCACGTTCACGAGCGTATCGACCCCCGCACCGTCATCGAGGCGGTTCGCAAGAAAAACGGCGACCCGCGATGGCAGCCTTCGCTCTTTCAGGAACCGGCCCAGCAACTCTCCCGCGCCAAGGCCATTCAGTTCTATCAGCACCCCCACGGCTGGTCGAACCGCCTCATCGCGGGCGACAGCCTGTTGGTGATGAACTCGCTGCTGGAGAAGGAGGGGCTGGGCGGGCAGGCGCAGATGGTCTATTTCGACCCGCCCTACGGCATCAAGTACGGCTCGAACTTCCAGCCGTTCGTCAACAAACGCGACGTCAAGGACGGCAAGGACGAAGACCTGACCGCCGAGCCGGAGATGATCAAGGCGTTCCGCGACACCTGGGAACTCGGCCTGCACTCCTACCTCAGCTACCTGCGCGACCGCCTGCTGCTCGCCCGCGACCTCCTCCACGAAACCGGCTCCGTCTTCGTCCAAATCTCCGACGAAAACGTCCACCACGTCCGCGAAATCTGCGACGAGGTCTTCGGGGCGAAGAATTTTGTCGCACAGATCACATTCGCAAAAACAACGGGCGCGACAGTCGTGCTCTTGCCGGGAACTGCGGACTACCTGCTCTGGTACTCAAAGGACAAAGATAAGGTGAAGTTCCGGCAACTCTTCACCGAAAAAAGTCTGACCGGAGAAGGCGGCGAGAAATACGACCAAGTGCAGTTGCCTGACGGAACTCGCCGCGCGATGAACAGCGAGGAAAGGGAGAACCCGCGATTGCTGCCATCTGGCTCGCGTGCTTACCGGCTCGACAACCTCATGAGCCAAAGTGTCGGACGCGACAAGGGGCTTGGCGCTGCGTGTTGGTTTCCGGTAAAGCTCGCTGGCCGGGAATTCCTTCCCAACGAACGTAACCGATGGAAGACGAACGAAGACGGAATGGCGAACTTGCTGAAGGGGAAGCGACTTCAGGCATCGGCAAATTCGCTGGCCTATGTCCGTTTCCTCGATGACTTCCCGGCATTCCCGATAACAAACGTCTGGCCAGACATCGGCGGTATTCAGAGCCGGTCAGACCCGAAGATTTACGCAGTTCAGACAGCAACGACCGCAGTTCAACGCTGTCTTCTGATGACGACCGATCCCGGCGATTTGGTGTTGGACATCACGTGCGGGAGCGGGACGACGGCGGTGGTGGCGGAGCAGTGGGGGCGGCGCTGGAT
>JACQVU010000498.1 GCA_016209585.1 Planctomycetota bacterium | reverse complement strand
GACATCTCGGCCACGGGCACCACCATGGCGGGGCGTTCACGCTGGCGTGCCGTGGCGAGCCGATCCTGATCGATCCGGGGCGCGCGACCTACGCCGGCGCGGGCGAGACGCTGGCCGCGGCGCACAACGGCATCGCCATCGACGGCCTGGGCGACCACCCCGCCGGGCTGGGCATGCGGTTCCCGGCCGACTACAGCCGCGTCGCGGCGGAGGTGGTCCGCGAGCGACGCGGCGCGCGGGTCGCGCTGCCGGGCTTCGCGCGCCTGCGCGGGGTGGAGGCGGTGTCGCGCACGCTGGTCGCCGAGCCGGGGCGCTTCGCCTGGTGGGACGACGTGGAGTGCGCCCGCCCGGTGCGGTTGTCGTCGCGGCTCACGTTGGCGCCGAGTGTCCGGGCGGAGAAGATCGGCGGCGGGATCTTTCGCCTCCGCGCCGCCGGTCACGTGGGGCTGGTGCTGCGGACGCCCGACCCGTTCGCGGCGGAGGCGGAGATCGTGGGCGCTTCCTGGTCGCCGCGCTACGGGGTCACCGCGCCGACGACAGCCATCGCGTGCGCCGCGCGCTTCGCCGGCGGCCGGTTGGAGTGGAGCCTTTTGCCGGAGGCCGGTTCGTCGCCCGGCGCGGGGGCCTGAATGTGCGGCTTTCTCGGCGTCGCGGCGCTCGATCCGGCCTCCACGCCGCCGCCCGCGAGCCTGCGGGAGGCCTGCGAGATCATCGCGCACCGCGGCCCCAACGGCTTCGGCGAGATCGTCACCGACGCGGTGGCGGTCGGCTTCCGCCGGCTTTCCATCTTCGATCTCGCCGGCGGGGCGCAACCGCTGTGGAACGAGGCGGGCGACGTGGCCGCGTTCCTCAACGGCGAGGTGTTCAACTTCCGCGAGTTGCGCCGCGACCTTGAAGCCGCCGGGCATCGCTTTCGCACCAACGCCGACACCGAGGTGCTTCCCCACCTCTACGAGGAGCACGGCCTGGACCTCTTCCCGCGGCTCAACGGAATGTTCGCCATCGTCATCTGGGACAGCCGCCGGCGGCGGTTGGCGCTGGCGCGCGACCCCCTCGGCATCAAGCCGCTCTATCTGGCGCGCCAGCCTGGGCGCATTCTGTTCGGTTCGGAACTGAAGGGGCTGTTCGCGTTGGGCGCGGAAAGGCGCGTCAGTCCGGAGGGGTTGGAGGCCTACCTCACCCTGCGCTATTGCCCCGAGCCGATGACGCTGGCGGAGGGCGTCGAGAAACTGCCTGCGGGCTGCATGCTGGTGGTGGAGGACGGGCGCGTCCAGACGCGGCGCTGGTACGACCTCTGGTCGCGGGTCACGCCCGAGCCGCGAGCCGAGGCGCGCCGCGAGCGGTTCTTCGCGCTGCTCGCCGACGCCGTGCGGTTGCAGTTGGAGGCCGACGTGCCCGTCGGCGTTCAACTCAGCGGCGGGCTGGACTCCAGCCTGTTGACCGGGGCGGCCGCGGCGGTGCGGGCGCCGGAGACCTTTTTCGTGCGGTTTGCGGGGAGCCGCGTGGACGAAAGCCCCTATGTGCGCGCGGTGGTGAGCGCGACCGGCGCGCGCCACCACGAGATCCCTGTGTCCGAGGAGGCGCTGGAGGAACGAATCGAGAAGGTCGTCTGGTTCCTCGACGACCTGGTGGGCGATTCCGCCGCCGTCGGCTCGCTGCTGATTTCGGAGTTCGCCGCGCGGAGCGTCACGGTGCTCCTCTCCGGCTGCGGGGGCGACGAATTGTTCGCAGGCTACGAGCACCACCTTCTCCGGCCGGCGCTGGCGTGGCTCCGGCGCGTTCCCGGGCTTCTGCGCCGCCCCGCGCTGGCCGTGGCGGGGCGGTTTCACGAGGGCGCGGACCTCTACGCGGCCGCGCTCGACCGCTTCCCGCGCGACCCGCTGGACCTCTACCTGCTGCAGACCCGGCAGGCCTATCCCGCCACGCTGGCGCGCTACCTGCGCGGCCGGGATCGCGGCGACGGCTGGCGTTCGCTGGTGGCGGAGAAGGCGCGGGCCGCTTCCGGACGCGACGCCGTGGGCCAGGCCTTGTCGCTCGACCTCACGCTCTACCTGCGCGACCAACTGCTGCCCCTGTTGGACCGCACCACCATGGCCGCCTCCATCGAGGGGCGCGTGCCGCTGCTCGACCATCGCCTGGTGGAGTTGATGAGCGGCGTGAGCGGAAGCGACCTGGTCGGCTGGCCCCCGCGCAAGAAAAGCCTCATGCGGCGCTGGATCGCCGGCCGCGTGCCCGACGCCCTCCTCGACCGGCCCAAGCAGGGCTTCGGCGGCCCCGTCGCCCGCTGGCTTCACCACGGACTTGACGCGCGCCTGGAGCGCGAACTGGCCGCGCCGGGCGGATGGCGCGACCTGCTCGACCCGGCCGAAGTGCGCCGCGACCTCGCCGCCTTCCGGCGAACCGGGCGCAAGGCCGACCTGCTCTTCAGCGTGCTGCTCTTCCTGATGTGGCATCGCGCCTTCATCGACGAATGGACCGGCCGCCCGCCCGCCGCCGCCCGCCGCCCGCTGCTGCCGCCGGAGGAGGCCGCGTCGTGAGCGCCTCGCCACCGCGCGTCACGTTGGCGGCGGTCGTGCCGCTGCACGACTCCGCGGAGCATCTCGCGCGGTCACTCGGCTCCATCGCGGCGCAGACCGACCCACCGGAAGAGGTGTGGCTCATCGACGATCGCTCCGCCGACGCCACCCGCGAGATCGCCGGGCGCTTCGCGCGCGACCATGCCGGGGCCGGCTGGCGTCTGCTCCTCTCGCCCACGCCCGGCGCCGGGGGAACGCGCAACGCCGGCATCGCCGCCGCGACCGCCGAGGTGATCTGCTTCCTCGACGCCGACGACCACTGGCTGCCGGGCAAGTGCGGCCGCGTCCGCGCGCAGTTCGCCGCGGACCCCGGCCTGGACGTGGTGGCGCATGAGATGGACGTGCGGGCTGCGGACGCCCTCGACCGGCCGGGGCGACCGACCGCGCACGCGGCCCATTGGCGTTCCGACCAGCCGGCGTTGCTGCAACTTTACGGCCGGAACTCGTTCTACACCTCGGCCACCGCGGTCTCGCGCGTTCGTTTGAACGAGGCGGGCGGTTTCGACCCGTCGATTCCCCGCGGCCAGGACTGGGACCTCTGGCTGCGCCTCGCCGCCCGCGAGGGGTTTCGCGCGCGCGTGTTGCCGGAGGTGCTGGCCATCTACCGCCAGGGGGCGGAGGGCCTCAGTGGCGACCTGCGCGGCCGGCTGGAAGGCGTCGAGCGCATTCTCGCGTCCCACGCCGCCGTCGTGGCGGAGCGGTTCGGCCGCGCCGCCCAGCGGCGGGCGTTTCGCCGCCAGATGCGCTACGCGCTGCAATCGGCGGTGAAATGGTCGCTGCGCCGGGGGCGGCCGATGGCGGCGCTGTGGCACGCCGCGAGATGGGCGCGGCAGGGAATCGCCCAGGTCGTCGGCGGATGAACGATCGCGCGACCGGCGACATGGCGACAGCTTCACCACCGAGGCGCGGAGAACGCCGAGGTGCGCTCAGTGGGCGATCCCGGCGTCTTGGCGGCGAGTTTCTTCGCGGTGTATCGGACATGCACGCGCTCCGCGTACCGTTTGTAGTGCGCCCGTCAGGGCGTCGGGACGAGACCGCCTGACGGCGGAACTACGAACGGCGGCGCGCACCCGCTCACCCCTTCCCCTTCGCTTTCGCATCCGCCACGCGCTTCCGGCAATCCGCGATCTGGCTCTCCACGCCGGTTTTCTCCGCCAAGGCAAGCGCCCGCTCGGCTGCCAGCACCGCCTTTTTGAACCGGCCCGCCTTTTCGTGAAGAAGCGACAGGTTGAAAAGAGTGTTCGACGCCCCCATCACGTCGCCCAGGCGTTCCCTGATCGCGAGCGATTCCTTGTAGAGCCGCATGGCCTCGACGTACGCGCCGCGCGCCTCGTGGATGATCGCCATGTTGTTCAGCGTCGCGCCCCGGCCCTGTTCGTCGCCCAGGCGTTCATCGATTGCCAGCGATTCCTCGTAGATGCGAAGTGCCTCGTCG
>JACQVU010000490.1 GCA_016209585.1 Planctomycetota bacterium | reverse complement strand
TCGCCCGGCCCCACGACGCCCCCGCACCCCCCCACCGCCAGCGTGAACAGAAGCACGAGCGCCACGGCGGCCTCGCGCCGCCGGCCGCGCGGGAACGCGCGGAAGAAACACGCGCCGAAGCCCAACGCCATCAGCATCAGCGCAGCGACCCCGCCCGCGCCGTCGGCGGAGGGGGAGGACGGCGCGAGCGACGCGCGCAGCAACCGCGGCTCAGCCGGCGCCTCGGCGGCGGCGTTCGCGCCGGCTTCGGCGTCCGGCGCGGCCAGGGGCGACGAGGCGGCGGTGGGATCGGTGAAGCGGCAGACGACGAGCACGGGAAGCACGTCGGCCTTGGCAAGGCCCAGACCGAGGCCCTCGAACGTGAGCGTGGTCTGCCCGGTGGCGAAGGTTTTGGCGGCGGTCAGCGCGAGATCGGTGGCGTCCAGCGCGCCGTCGCGATCCGCGTCGAGGTAGAGCCGCACGCTGCCGACCCGCCCCACCACGCCCGTGCCCAGTTTGCGCACCGTGACGCTATTAATGGTAACGGCGCCATCGGCCGGGTTGGCGAGAACGAAGCGGAGCATGACCGCTTCGGGGTTCTCCTTCGGGTTCACGGTGGCCGTGGCCGGGAAGCCGTCGGGGGCGACCACGCCGGCCGCTTCGGGCATCACCAGGGTATAGGCCGCGCGATTGACGGCGAAGCGCCGCGACATGCTGGGCGTTCCCGGCGTTCCCAGGATGATGGCCGTCACGCGCCAGTAGTAGGTGCGGCTGTCGGTCAGCGTGGTCACGGTGGCGGTCACGGCGGTGGTCTCGCGGGAGACGACCGGGTTGGCGAAGGTGGCGTCCTCGGCGATCTCATAGCGGTAGGAGCCGGCGCCGGTCACGGCGCCCCAGGTGAGCGGGATGGAGTCGGTGGTGAAGAGCGCCAGATCGAGCGGCGTGGCGAGGACGGGCGCGGGCACCTCCGCCGCGGGCACGTTCACCCGGTAGACGATGGCCGTCGACAACGCGCCGGCGTTGCCCGCGGCGTCGGTGGCGCGGGCGGTGAACGAGTGATCGCCCGGCGCCAAGGCCCCGCTCACCGCCACCGAGAACTGGCCGCTAGCGCCGGTGACCGCGGCGCCCACCTCCGTGGCGCCCTCGAACAGCGTGATCGCAGCCAACGGCTCCGCCGTGCCGCGCACCACCGGCTGCGTGACCGACGACGGGCTGGTGGGCGTGGTGCCGGTGAGCACCGGCGCGGCGGGGGCGGCGGTGTCGATCTGGAAGCGGGCCACGGCGCTAAAGGCGCCGGCGGTGGGGCCGGCGTCGCGGGCGCGCGCTCGCCAGTACCAGAGACCGTCGGCCAGCGTCGCCGTCACCGAGAGGCTTGCCGTCGGGGTGGCGGCGAAGTTGGGCGTCAGGAAGGCGGGGTCGTCGTCCACCTGGGCGTCGTACACGGTGGCGCCGGCCACGTCGGCCCAATCCAGCGTGATGCTGGAAGTGTTGAACACCGTTCCGTTCGGAACCAGGCTTGCCGGGGCGGCGGGGCCGACGGTATCGACGACGAATGAGAAGGCGGCCGTGAAGGCGCTCTCGTTGCCGGCGGCGTCGCGCGAGGCGACCCGCCAATACCATGTGCCGTCGGCCAGGGCGCTCGCGAGCGTGTAGGCCGAGACCGTGAGCGTGACGTTGGTCTCCGGCGCGGAAAACGCCGAGCCGCTGGAGACCTGCACGCGGTAGGAGGCGGCGTCAACCGCGTCGGACCAGTCCAGCGCTGGAAGGTTGGAGGCCGTGGCCGTTCCGCTCGCGGGCGAAGTGAGCGTGGGCGGAGCGGGCGGCGTGGTGTCGATGGTGAACGCGCGCACGGTTCCGGCCGCGCCGACGTTTTGCAGCGCGTCGCGCGACTTCAAGCGCCAGTACCACGCGCCGTCGGCCAGCGCCGGCGCGGCGGCGCTCGTGAGCGTCGCGGTGGTGGTGGTGAAGTTCACGGAGGCGAAGGCGGCGTCGTCATCCACCTCCAGCACGTAGTCGGTCGCGCCGGTGGCGGCGCTCCAGGAGAAGTCGGGGGTGTTGTCGGTCAGCGTGGCGCCGGTGGCCGGGGCGGAGGGCGCGGGGGCGTCGGGGCCGGTCACGTCGACGGTGAAAGAGCGCACGGCGGAGTAAGCGCCGAGGTTCCCGGCGGCGTCGCGCCCGCGCACGCGCCAATAGTGGGTTCCCTCAGCCAGCGTGGAGGTGACGGTCTGGCTGGTGGCGATGGGCGCGGAGACGGTGGAGTAGACGACGTTGCCGAAGGCGTTGCTGGTGGCGTCGACCTCCACCAGGAAGGCCGTGGTGTCGGGCGGGTCGTCCCAGTCGAGCGTGGGGGTGCGCGTCGCCACGCTGGCGGCGTCGGCCGGGGAGAGCAGCGCGGGGGCCTGCGCCGGCGCGGTGACGTCAACGGTGAAGGTGCGCGCCGCCGACCACGCCCCCGGCGTGCGAAGAAGGTCCACGCTGCGCACGCGCCAGTTCCACACGCCCTCCGCCAGCGCGGGGCTGACGGTGGCCGCGGAGGCGGTGGCGGAGGAGGTGGAAGTGGAGAAGTTGGCGGAGCCGAAGTTGGCGTCGTCGTCGACCTGGACCTCATAGCCGCCGACGGCGGTGGAGACGTCGTTCCAGTCCAGCGCGGGGGTGTTGCCCACGGCGGCGGCGGCGGCGGGCGAGACGAGCGACGGCGCGGGCGCGCCGGTGATGAAGATGCTCACGGTGCCCACGTTGATGCCGGCGGAGGTGTCGCCGCTGTCAGCGCCGACGAGGAGGTCGAGCGCGCCGTCGCCGTCGACGTCGGCCAGTTTGAGCGCGCGGGTGAAGCCGTCGCCGGCGACGCGGCCGTCAAGCCGCCAGGAGAAGTTGTTCACGATGGTGAGCACCACTTCGCCGGTCGGCGCCGCGCCACCCGATTTGACGCAGTAGAGCGAGCCGGCGTCGATGCGGCCGAGGGAGTCAGCCACGGGCGCGCCGAGGAAGATGTCGGCGCGGCCGTCGCGGGTGATGTCGCCCAGCGCCACGGTGGAGCCGAGGCTCTGGTTCGCCGTCTCGCCCTGGAAGCGGGCGGCGAAGTCGGCCAGCGCGTTGAGCACCTTGACACCGGCGGCCGGGAGCCGCGTGCCGCCAAGGAGGAGATAGACCGACCCCGACGCCGTGCCGTTCAGGGCGTCGCCGAAGGAGCCGAGCAGCAGGTCGCCGACGCCGTCGCCGTCCACGTCGCCCACGGCCACGTCCTTGCCGAGTTGGTCGTTGGTCGAGTTGCCGTCGAAGCGGTTGCGCGCGCTGGTCAACGCGCCCCCGAACTCCAGCAGGCGGTTCTGCGCGCCCACGGTGGCGATGTTGGTCGCGCCGGCGATGAGGAAGACCGACCCGGTGTTCGCGGCGGTGACGTCCATGACGGCACAGCCGATGACCAGGTCGTCGATCTTGGGGGCGACGGTCTCATTGACGTTGCCGAACGCCAGGGAGTCGCCGATGGCCATGTTGGTCGTGTCGCCGTCCCAGCGAACCGTGTAGGTCGTCGCCAGGCCGACGCTGAGCGTGTTGAAGCCCGACGTGACCGGACCAAGGAAGAGGTAGACGGAACCGCTGTCGGTCTTGGCGTTCTTGTCGGCGTTCGGGGCGGTGACGGCCAGGTCAAGTTTGCCGTCGTTGTTCATGTCGCCCACGGCCATCGCCCGGCCGAAGTTCATGGTGAGGTTGCCGGCCCCGCCGGCGTCGCCGTCGATGCGCAGCGTGCGGTTGGCCGTGACGCTGAGCGGGCGAACGCCCGTGGCGATGGTCGGCCCGCCGTTGACGATGTAGACGCTGCCGGTGCCGGAGCCGACGATGGTGGTGCCGTCGGCGCCGATGATGACGTCCTTGTACCCGTCGTTGGTGATGTCGGCCACCAGCACGCTGGTGCCAAGGGCGTGGTTGGCGGCTTCGCCGTCGTACCGGATGTTGGGCGTGACGGCCTGCAGATCGATGGTGCCCGATCCGATCGGCCCGAACATGACGTACACGCTCCCCGCGTTGCTGCCGGTGAAGTCGGCGCCGGGGGAGCCGACGACCAGGTCGGGCACGCCGTCGCCGTTCACGTCGCCGGCGTCGACGCTGTAGACCGCGCCCACGCGGGTCTCGCCCTCGGTGACCGGGCCTTCGATGGTCGACACCGTGGCCGGGGGCGTCAGGAGGTCGAAGTTGCCGGTGGGGAAGGCCACGCCGCCCTGGACCACGCGCCAGCGGTTCTGGTCGGTTGAGGTGTCGTCGATCTGGTCGGTGAAGATTTGGAGGTCGTCGCCGGCGTTGCCGTCGCCCGGCGCGATGAACAGCCCGGCGCCCACGTTGGCGCTGGCGAGACTGCCGTCGAAGAGCGCGTAGTAACCGCCGAACGTCAGGTTCACGGTGTTGCCGGTTCCGACTTCGGCGCGCGGCCCTTTGAACACGTAGACCGTGCCGGAGTTCGTGCGGCCGTTGTTGTCAGTGAAGGGCGCGCCGATGGCGAAGTCGGCGATGCCGTCGCCCGTGATGTCGCCGGCCACGAGACCCTGGCCGAACTGGTCGGAGTCGACGAGGCCGTCGAAGCGGATGTTCCACTGGGTGGCGGTTCCCGTGTTGTAGTTGGTCACGGCGCCCACCGCGAGCAGCGACCCCGCCCCACCGTACCAGACGAAAACCGAGCCACGGTCCGTGCCGCCGTCGTCGCCCAGGTACTGGCCCGCCAGCAGGTCCTTCTTGGTGTCGTTGTTCACGTCGGCGATGGCGAAGGCGTTCCCCAGCGCGCCGGTGGTGTACTGCCCCGCGATGCGGATGTCGTAGTTCGCGCCCGTCGCCAGGCGTTGCGAGAGGCCGGGGCCGGTGGGCAGCGGGCCGTACCGGACGTAAATGGCGCCGTTGTCGGTGAGGCCCACGTCGGCCACGCGCCCCCCGATAACCAGGTCGTCCTGCCCGTCGCCGTTCACGTCGCCCGCCGCCATCGCCCGGCCGATGGCGGCGTTGTCGGCCTCGCCGTCGATCCGCAACGCGTAGTTGGCCGTGTTGGTGAGCGTCACCACCTGGCCCTTGCCCGTGCCAAAGGCCGTCGGCCCCCCGCGGATGAAGTAGACGCTCCCGGAGTTCGTCGTCGCGTTGAAGTCGGCCAGCGTGGACGCGATGGCCAGGTCGCCGTACTGGTCGGCGTCGAACTTCCCGGCCACGATCTCCGCCCCGCCGTCGTTGTTCGTCGCTTCCCCGTCGATGCGCACGTTGAAGTTGACGGTGTCGCTCAGGTTGTAGCCGCCGTTCGCCCAAGTGGCCCCGCCGAACACGATGTAGACCGACCCCGCGAACGTCCCCCCCAGGCTGCTGCGCGGCGCGCCCATCACCAGGTCCACCACGTTGTCGCCGTTCACGTCGGCGAGCAGAATGGTGAACCCCAGAAAGTGGTTCCCTGACGCCGCCCCGTCGAACCGCACGTTGTAATCGCTGGCCAGCGACAGGTCGCGCTTCGCCATCGTGGAGAGCGGTCCATACTTCACGTACACCGACCCGGTGTTCGTCCCGCCGAGGTCCGAACCGGGGCAGCCCCAGACCACGTCCACCTGCCCGTCGTTGTTCCAGTCCCCGGACGCCACCCGGTGGTGCAGGTCCAGCGTGTTGAACGGGCCGCCCGGACCAATGTTGCGCGGACCCCATACCGCGGTGTCCGGCGTGTTCCCGTTCGACAGCAAGTCAATGGTCAACCCCTGCCCCCATACCGAGGGCTTGCCCACCACCAGCGCCACGCCGGTCGCGACCAGCAACAGAAGACGAAAAATGTGACCGCAGGCCCGTTTATCGGCCCGCCAAGGGAGTCGGCGCATCTGTGCCTTTGCCATCACCCACAGCCCGCGACTGCTCCCCCTTCGCTTTCCCAGCGATCCCAGGCTGCTCGCCGGAAAAGCAAAAACGGATAATACCAGCCGTTACCTGGAAGTGAAACGATTTTCCCGTTCGCGCCCCGATCGCCGCCCAACCACCCCCAGCCCCCGCTCGACCTCCGCGCGGTCGGCCGGTGACAACACGGCCCGGCCGAAGCGCACCCGCTCGTATGCCAGCGTGAGAACCAAGGCCGCCGTGGCGCGCTCCGGCCCCAGGGGGGCGGCGGCCCGACCGGCGAACTCGCGGGCCGTCTCGCCTTCGGTCGGCTGCAGCCCCTCGCGCCGAAGCAGGTGAAGCAGCGCCCGGTAGAAGGGCACAGCCACGGCTTTCCCGCCCGCCTGGCCCGCGCGCGCGCCGAAGAACCGGACGCGGCGCCGCCACACCGCCCACGCCACCACACCCGCGGCCAAGGCCGCCAGGGCCACGGCGGCGGGGCGAGTGAGGCCGGCGAATGTATTCGCGCGGCCACCACGGCCGCCGAACCCGGCGCGGAGGTCAGCCCAGGTCGCCTGCCACCGATCCAGGGCCGAAGCCGCCCACCGCCGGCCGGCCGACACCATTTCTTCCTGTGTTCCGGCCGAGAACTGCACCACGTAGGCGTTCCAGCGGTAGGCGAGCCAGTCCGCCACGCGAGCGAGCAGGGGGATGTCGGAGGCCACGGGGGCGCTGGTCTCGGGCGTGGGATCGAACGTCACCCACCCGACCCCCGCGAAAGGCACCTCCACCCAGGCATGCGCGTGCGACTGCCGAAAGAGGAGACGCTCCGACATGCTGTTCCATTCCCCGCCGGCGTAGCCCGTCGCCAGACGGGCCGGGATGAACTCAAGACGCAGCAGCAGCACCATGGCGGCGGCGAAGTATTCGCAGTACCCCCGGCGGGTGTTGAACACGAAGTCAGTCACCGGCTCCACGCCGGGCGTGGGCCGCACGGCCAGCGAGTATTCGCAACTCCGCTGGAGCCACCCCTTTACCCGCGTCACCCGCTCGTGCGCGGTCCGCGCGCCGGCCGCGAGGTCCCGCGCCAGGTCACGCCAGCGGCGGTCATTGCGCAGCGCGTCGGGAACCTCCAGGTACAGCCCCGCCCCGCCCTCCCCGGGGGGCGCCACCGCCGCGCGGGAGGCGAGCACCTCGTCGGGAACTTCCGGGACCCGCGCCGTGACCCGGTAGTCCAGAGACGATTCGGCCACGCGAGCGCCGGATACCGTCAGGTTCCCGGCGCGGTCCATCCGCAACGCGCGCGGCGCCACGCCGGAGAAGCGGAACCGCGCCGGTTCCCCCACGCTGAACAGCGCCGCCGTGGCGGCATGCGGCATCCGGAGCACCTGCATCTCGCGCAGGGCGTGGGTCTGGTCGGCCTCCAGCCGCCGGCGCGGCAGATCGAACGTCGAACCGTCCTCCTCGCTGGGGTTGACCACCGTGACGGTCGCGGCTGCCACCGGCGACCCGCCGCCGGCTTCCTGGCCGCCGCTCCAGACCCAAGCGCCCGTTCCCCCGTTCTCGCGCCGGTAGGTTGGCAAGGCCATGCCGCGCATGTAAAGCGGCTGGGCCATTCCCGGTTCGGGCGCCACCCAGAGCGCCGGGGCTTCGGAACGCGACAGCGCCACCACGTCGCCGAGTTCCACGCGCCCGCTGAACCCGGTGAGCGCCGCGTGGTCCCGCCGCAGGAAGCCCAGCCCCGCCCCGGCGAAACGGGGCATCACGACGAAGAACGCCGCGGTGAACAGCAATACCGCCACCGCGGTCGCCGCCATGGCGCCGGCCGTGCGTGGCCGCAGGAAACCGGCGCGGTGGATGAACTCCCCCTCGCCCGGGGGCGCCATCTCAGCCTCCACGCGGAAGTGCCACAGCATCAGCGTGGCCACGCCCAGCGTCAGGTAGACCGCCAGCGGCGCGGCGATCCACAGGTCCACGCTGGTCACCACCGCCACCACCATGTGCATGAGCGAGACCGCGAACAACTGGAACCAGTCTCGGGCGCTCTTCCGTTGCTGCAGCCGCGCCACCTGGACCAGAAACAGCAGGTGGGCGAGCGCCAGCAGGAGATCGCCCGAGAGAAAGAACCAATCCGCGGCCGCGACTGGCAGGCACGCCAGCGACAACACGTTCACCGCGGCGCGGGAGAGGCCGCCGGCCCGCCTCCACGCCGACACCGTGGCGAGCGGCGCGACGACGACCAGCAAAAAGGCGGCGACCACCGGCGGCGCGCCCGTCGGCGACGGGCCGAACACCTCCGCCGCCCCCAGCGTGGCCATGGCGGTGAGCACCAGGGCGTAGGCAGAGCGGCGAAAGGCCAGATCAGCGGTCATGGGGCGCGGCCAAGGCGGGTCAGGTCCCGGCGGGAAGCCGGAACACCCCTCGATCCTACCCGGTTTCCGTTGCGATATCATCGCGCGGTTGCGCACCCGGCGGGCGGGCGGCGGGCTGGGCGCCTTGACGGCCGTGGGGATGGGTGCTAACGTGTCTCGTGTGAGGTGGCTTCTCGCGTCCTCCCCCCACAGAGGAAGAGAAGAGAAGGAGGCTTGTCATGGCACGGATCAGTTTCGCGCTGCGCGGCGCACTGCTCACCGCGGCGGCGGTCGCGGCCAGCCCGGCGATGGCGGTGGCGGGCGACAAGATGGCGGTGACCCCCACGGAGGGGCAGCGGTACGTCGTCACCACGTCGCTGGATCACCCCGCGACCAAGCAGGATTTCGTGTTCGAGGAGACGGTGCTGAAGGTGGACAAGGGGAAGAAGGTGGCGGTGGAGCGCTGGTTCCAGAAGGCTGAGGAGACGGCGACGGACGAGAAGGGGGCGGCGAAGAAGCAGACGCTGGCCTGCCAGGGGGCGCGGGTGCGCATCGACGCCAAGGGGGTGACGCACCTGCCGACGCCGGAGTGTCCGCGCGAGCAGTGGAAGAGCGAGAAGGGCGAGAAGTCGGATGCCGCGGGTGAACTGAAGGAACGGGCGCTTGAACGGCCGGACCTCTGGTTCGACGAGGTGTTCAAGGGGCTGGACCTGGGCGTGCAGGGCGAGGTTCCGTTGTCGCCTTTCGTCCTGACCAACTACATCGGCGACGCCACCGCCAAGGGCACGGTAAAATTGATTTACAAGGGCGGCGGCAAGTTCGACGTGAGCGGCTCCATGTCACTCGGTGAGGCGAAAGAGCAGGTGAAAATCGACACGCTGAACGGCGTGGTGCAGTTTGACCCTGCGGCAGGGCGGGTGACTTCGGCGGAGTTCGGCTGCACGCTGAAGGTGGGCGACGCCAACGTCAAGGCCAAGCGCACCTGGTCGGTGGCGGGGGTGGAGGGCACGTTCCGCGGCTCGCCGATCCCCGGCGCCGGCCACTTCACGGACCCCATCTCGGCCAACACCGAGATCATCTACAACCTCATCCGCAAGCCGCAGAAGAACACCGAGGAGATCCTGGGCGTCTCGCCCGACAAGGCCCCCGGTGAAGAGAAGGGCGCGGGTGGCGGCGCGCAGTACACCGAGACCTACTACGGCAAGGGTATCGTGGTGCTGCTTGACCCCGCCAACCCGGCCAAGCGCAACCAGACGGGCGTGAAACTGTGTAAGGAAGGCGCGGTCAACAAGGAGAAGATGAAGGGATACGCCCTGCCGCTCCCCTTCGGTGTCACCTGGGACGACGACAAAGACGCCATCGGCAAGAAGATCGGCGGTGTGACGGCCGCCTTGGGCGGCAGCGACAAGAACATCCTGGCCTACGATCTGGAGATGGACGGCGCGAAGATCCGCTATCGGTTCGCCTTCTTGGACGAATCGCTGAAGGGCTTCACCACGCTCACGGTACAGGAAACGCCGAAGGAGACCTCCAAGGAAGGGGCCAAGTAGGCGCACGGGGGTCGGGGTCGGGGATCGGGAACGTCAGCGACCGGGTCCGCTGGTCGCTGACGGGGCGGAGGTGGCGGGAGCATCCTCCGCGAGAGGGGCGTTGTTGCTTTCGCCGCCGCCGGAAACCGCCAGGAACGCGCCGGCGATGGCCAGCGCCGCGCCCAGCGCCTTGAGCGGCGTGATTCGCGACGCGGGGGCGACCCCATCAGCCCGAATTGCGAGAAGGCCATTGACGTCGCCACCTGCGCCGCCACCACCCAACTGAAGAAGGCGGCGGCGGGGATCTTCGTCAATGTGAACGCCGATCCCAGCATCAGGCACGCGCCCAGCGCGCCCGCCAGCAGGCTCCACGGCGGGACGAGCGCCACGTCGCGCACCGCCGCCATCTGCCCGCCGGCCAGCGCCAGCAGGGAGGCGGTGAGCGCGCCCACCAGCCAGAAGACCACGTTGGCCGCCACCACGTTGCGCATGCTGAGGCTGGCCACGGTCTGCAAGCCGGCATGCACGGTGACGAACAGTCCGATCACGAACGAGAGCGCGAGGAAAGCGATGCGGGCCATGGTCGGGAGTCGGGAGTCGGGGATCGGGGGTCGGGGGTCGGGCGCTGACAACTGACAACTGACAACTGAC
>JACQVU010000489.1 GCA_016209585.1 Planctomycetota bacterium | reverse complement strand
GAACAGCGCCGGGCGCCGGCGCCCTCTTCCCCAACGCCCCCAAAAAAAACAGGCTCGCCGCCTGACGCCAGGCGGCCGCAGGCTCGCCCGTCCCCAGGGGAGGGGGTGAACGGTTACCTGATTTCGTCCGTACGAGCATCGGGATCAGCCACTTCAGCCAGACTTTCACCACCTGGTCATTGATGCGCTTCTCTATAAAATAGTGACGCCGCTGTCCGTGGTCGACGGGCCACGTCAGCCATTCCGCGCGGCGGTTGGCATTCCCCACGTCCAGCGAGCCTTTCTCCGTGAAGTATATCACGTAGTTCCAGAGATCCTCGCGATATCCCGGACGCAAGTCTTCCGCCGACTTGGTCCGCGCCAGGATGTCGGTGCGCCCGAGGTCCCTGAGGTCGGTCTGCCGATACCGGGCAAAAAAGCCCCAGATGGGATGGTTCCACTCGTTGAACTCACCGAATCCCCCCGTTGGCGTGGGATCCGGTAGACTGCTATACGGCTGTCCGTCGGCGCCCAAGTTGCCCCACACGGCGAGGGGTTTGGCGCGATCAGCCGGTCCCTGCTCCTGCTCAAACCCGACGAGAAGGTGGCGCACGAGGAACTCGTGGAACCCCTCCACGCGTTCCCATTCCTCGAATTCATTCATCTCCCCCTGGCTTGGGATAGACGTACGAGGGATCAAATTCCCTTTGTGTGTGGGCCGGCCGGCGCCGACCTCGACACGGCGGGCGATGGCACGATCGAGCGAGTAGTCTTCCTCAAACTCCTGCATGCCGATTTCGGTGAGGATTCCCTTGAGCGCCTCGCTCACGATCTTCGCCTGATCTCCTGTCACCGGAGGATTCTTGATAGTGAAGTCGAAGGTTTTCGTCGGGTTCGACAGCCAAGTCTGCTGCGGCTCATTCAGCATGATCGCCACGCGAGACCAGTTGGCGCAGTGGCCGAAGGCCCCAACCGGGAGGAGACTCGTGGTTGCCTCGTCCCCATCGATGTCATGCGCCACGTTTGCTTCGATCGCCGGGTTGGCGTTCCAATTGAACCCGGACGAGCGCTCCGCATCACTTTCGCGGATGAACCGGTATGGAAGGTAGTGACCGCGCAGACTCCCTTCACGCCCTTGCGGCCCGCGTGTCTGGTCGTCGGGCACGAGAAGGTAGCTCCAGTAGTTCGTCCGCTCCCAGCCAGTAGCGGTTTGTGAGTCGAAAGTCTGCGCCTTCACGTCAACGACCCGCGGCCAGGCTCCGGCCGTTGGATGGACCACGCCGGCGCTGGCCAAGGCGTTGTCGTAGTCGGGGAGCACGGCATCGTACAAGTTTCCCGGATCATCTGCCGGAGGAAGATCGTCCGTATTGTCAGCGAACGGCCAGAACGTGTCGATGTTCCAGGGGCGGCGGGAGGTCACGCCGTCTGTTTCCTTGGGGGGAATCTCTTGTTCCTGTTCGAGCCAGGCGGTGTAGCGATACCGCAGCCCTTCTTGACGAGGTCGGAGTTCGAACTCATAGACACCCGTCGCACCTGAACGGAATTTCTGCGTCGCCGCACGTGGAAGGATGATCTTGTGCAGATGAAACCGTCCCACGGGTTCCGCCCCTTGGACGCCGACCACGAACTCCGCCGGCGGCGGATCAAGCGGCGGGCCGATGGGGAAGTCCATGAAGTCCGCCGGCTCGACGGTTGGCCCCTCATCCGGGTTTTCCCGTACTTTGACGAACGAATGACGCCAGTTGGAGGAGAGATCGAGACCATCTTCGACCAGGATCGACAGTGTTCCGCCGTACTTGGTGGGAACGTAGACGACCCTCTTGAAGACTCGCTCCGCCATCACGTCGCCCAAGGGAACCGACCGGAATAGAGGAAGCGGAAAGTCCAGGGGAATGGGAAGGTACTGCCGGGGCACGCTCTTCAATGTGTCAAGATCGCTCGTGCTTGGAGGATCGACCAGGCGCAAGATGTCGTCCGCGCCGGCGAGCCGTATTGGGCCGGACCCGGTCACGACAACTGATGAGTCGGGATAGACGAAGACCCGATCCGTGATTTGCTCGTGGTGGGTGATCGCCCCCTCGACAAGCACCGACGTGAAGAAAAACGGCGCGCTTCGATACAGGTCTGAGTCCGCATCCGACTCCTCCGCGACGCGAGTGAGCGCGATGTCGGTGAAGGAGGTCCTGCCGGGAAACTGCGGCAGCTCGGGGAACGTCGTACCATCAGGGTGTTCAACGCGGAGAGACACCGCGGGCGAAGTGGCGAGACTCCGCGCCGTCCGTTCCTCGAAGAAGAGCGCCATTTCCGGCGATGCCTCGCCAGGTGAGGCATAGGGAATCCTCCGCGAGGACGTGTACTGGCGCCCGCGGGCGGCGGCGTCCGTCGCCGAGAGACGCCGCACCACGTCCAGTTTCGGACCCAAGACGACGAATTCCACGCTCTGTGTCAGGTTCGTGACGAAACTCACCCGGCGATAGTCGCCCTCGGCGAAGGCGAACGCCCTCCCCGCGACAACCCTCTGAAAAGAGGTGTGGCTCGGCGTGAAGTACACCGAGGCGACACCCGACGCATCCACCGCGGCGAAGAACCGATCTCGCGCCGTTGTTGTAAGACGTTCGCCGGTATCGGGACTCAGCGACTCGCCGCGGAACGTGCCCTCTCCCTCGAACAGCACTTCATATGGCTCCTCTCGCGCGGGAGCCATGCGGAACTGCGTGACGATGGGGTTCAGATTCGCATCGAGCGCGCGGAACCGGAACGGCCGCGCCATCTCGACGCCGGCGACCCCGTGCTGGAACGAACCCTCCATCAGCTCGGCGCCAAGACCGTCGCCGAAGTACTGACCCGACACCTGCTCTTCCATCACCGCCGGCGCGCCGGTGGCCTCGTCGATTCCCAGCGAGTACCTCGTGGTGGAACGATTCGCCGAGACCGGCCGCCCATCAACCACGAAAGGCCCGATCTGAAGCCTCGGAGTCGGCTCGCCTGACACCGTTTCGAACACGGGGAACTCCGGCGCCACCAATTCAACGGACGCGGTTCCAACCTGATCGGCGGAGTAATAGCCTGTGATGCGGCCAAGATCGTCGGTCACATGGGAACTCAACCAGGCGCGCCCCGGTCCATCGATCACGTCAACCAACACTTCGACGCCCGCGCGCGGAGGCGTCATCTCAACAACAAACGACGAACGATGATGAGGAAGCGGGGATGGGTTGATCGCCGCTATCGCAACCTTGGGATAGACTGCGGTGAGGTTAAACATCACGCTCGGCGCGTCATCCCCCACCACCAGGCACTCGACGTGGACGTCGACCCCGGTCGACGGAAGACGATAGTTTACGCCGGCCACCCCGAGTTCGTCCGTCACAGCCCGAGAGGAGTCGTTGGGCGACATCGGAGAGAACACGCCGGGTCCACGGAACGAGACGTCGACGCCCTCCATCGGTTGCCCCTGATTGTCGATCGCTCGAACCCGAAGCGGCGTATCCACCAGTTGCCCAACCACGCCGACCTGTCCTTCGCCGGTGTAGCGTTCCAGCGTCTCAAGTCGGCGAATCGGGGGCACGACGCGCGCCGTGGTGAGGATCGTATTTGATCCGGCTTCCGTTGGCATGGAGATCCTGATACCGGCGGCTCCCGCAGTGGCTCCCGCTACGAGCGTGATGTGCGCCGCGCCAGTGGCGTCGGAACTTCGCATGCTCGCGGAAACGCCGGGAGCGATCAGGACAGGACCAAAGTCGACCTCGAACAACACGTCCATTCCGGACACAGGACGATTCGTCTCGTCGAGCACTTGCACCACGATGTTCCGGTCAAACGTCTCACCGGCCACGGCGACCATGGGGACGCCGAAGTAGTTCTTCCCGGGTGATTCCGAAAGGGCGTCCATGCCGGCCACGAGAATCAGCTTCCGCACGCGAGTTGAGAAGGCCGTTACCGGTGGAAACACCTGAAACGCTGCGCCGCCGGTGTCCCGGAGAACCAACGTATAAACCCCTGGCTCATCGATCCCTTCCGGGAACAGGGGAATGGTGAACTCTCCCTCGACGAATGGCCCGAAAGTCCCCTCGACCCCACCCCCAAGAACAACCTGTACGGAACCGTCGTAGTCCGGATTGACGTTTCCGAAACGATCGACGGCCTGAAGCAGAAACGGCCCCAGCGGCGCGCCCACCTGAATGAAGGTCGGAGGCGGAGGCGACACCGTGTATCCCACAACGGGGCCAGGACTCACGTGCACTTGGCTGCTGTTGGTCGAAACGCCGCTCTCCAGGTCACGGAGGGTAATAGAGAACGCGCCAGCATCTTCGACGAGGAAACCACCTGGGATTTGCAAAATACCCTGGGTGAACGGACCGAGCGGAACCTCGAAGACCGGGTTCCCATTTGCGAAAACCAGGACGAGACCGTTGTAACTTGGAAGTGTGTTGCCGAACCGGTCCGAAGCACGGATGACCAAGTCTGGAAGCGCATCTCCAGCGATGAGATGGGTGGGCAGTCCTACGATTGCAAAATGATCCAGCGGGCCCGGCTTCACCACGAGCGCGGGCAGGGCGGTCGTCACGCGCGCTTGCGAGTCGCGCAGGGCGAGGGCGTGCGCGCCCGCCTCGGTCGGCGCGGTGAGCGAACCGGCGGGGACGGTGATCACGCCGTTCACCGCTGGGCCGAACGCGCCGGGGCCGGCGATCGCGCCGTCCACAAGCAACTCGACGCTCCCCGCGAACTCGGGGATCACGTTGCCGAACTGGTCGGTGGCGCGAATCGTCAGCGGCCCGAAGGCGTCGCCGGCCGTGATCTCGGCGGGTTGACCGGTGGTGAACGGCGCGCCGGCGATCTCGTACATCTTGGCGAAGGGCGCTCCCACCGTCAGAAATCCCCCCGCGTTCGTGACGCGCAATAGTTCGCCGCCCCAGAAGAAGAACCGGTTCCGCCACGCTTCGGGGCCGGGGCCGGTGAAGCACAGCCCCTCGCTGCCGGCGGTGTTGTTCGGGTCGCGCGCCAGCCCCGCGGGCGCGCCGGCGACGCCCAGCGCGCGCCAGGCGTCGCCGGCGAAATCGTACACGCCGCCCGTGCTCAGCGACGAGCGGTTCGCCCCGCCCAGCGCCGGATTCGCCCCGCCCCAGACCACCATCGTGGTCCCCACGCCGCCCACGCAATCCGACGCCGCCGCGTGCAGGTAGCGTGCCTGCGGCGCGTTCACGCTGGAGATCGCCGCCCAGGCGTCGGCGGCGGGATCGTACACCGCG
>JACQVU010000500.1 GCA_016209585.1 Planctomycetota bacterium | reverse complement strand
TCGGCCGCGTTGCGCGCCACGCCGGGGTCCTCGTCCTCCAGCGCGGCGATCAGCGGACCGCGGACCGCGTCGGCGTTGTCGTGGCCGATCTGGCCCAGCGCCCGGCAGACCTCCATCCGCGCCAGCGCCCCCGCCTCCCGCGCGGGAGGCGCGCCGGCGCGCGGCGGCAGGAACGCGCGAAGTTCCGGCGCGGCGGGGAACCGCATCCGCGCCAGCGCCCGCGCGGCCTCGATACGCGCCCGGTCGCCGCCGTTGTCGAGCAGGAAGAAGAGCGCCGGCGCGCCGGCGTCGTCGCCGATGGCTGCCACGGCCCGCGCCGCCGTCACCCGCGTCTCTGGGTCCGGCTCGGGAAAGGCGGCCAGCCGCTCCCGCCCATCGGCGAGCCGACGCCGCGCGTCGCCCACGAAGCGGTCCGCGATGACCCGCGCGTCGTCCGCCAGCCCCCACCACCCCAGCGCCTCCATCGCCTGCCGGCGCACGGCCGGGTGGGGATCGTCGGCCAGGCGTCGCATCAGGTCGCGGTTCGGCTCCGCACGCGTCAGCAGGGCACGCGCCCGCTCGACCTCCGACGCCTCACCAACCCCGCCGGTCTCCCCCGGATTCCCGGTCCCCGGCTCCACCCCCGCGCCACCGGGATTCCGCGCGCCAGCCGCCGCGAGCGCGGCGGCGGTCCGCGCCGGCTCACCGGGACCGAAGATCGCCAGGTGTCGCGCGGCTTCCACCCGACGCTCATGATCGCCGGCGGCCGCCAGCGCCTGCGCACGCGTCAGCAGCATCGTCCGCCGGGCGACCAGGTGCGCTGACAAGTCACCGCCCGCCGGCGACAACCCCGCCTCCGCGGCGCGGATGGCGTCTTCGTCGCCGGGAGCGTCGAAACGCAGGGTGCGCAACTGGCGCGCCGCCGTCTCGTTCGCCGCGGGGTCGGGAAGGTCGCGCAAGAGGAACAGCAGCGGACCGATCGTCTCCGGCCCGCCGACCCGCCCGAATCCCTCGGCCAGCGCGCGAAACTCCTTCGCCTGTTCCATCGTCGGTCGCGGCCGGGCGCCCGCGAGACCATCCTCGCTTTCCTCCCTCGCCGATCCGGGGCGACGCGAAGGCGTGGCCAGCCCCAGGCCCAACGCGGGCCGCTCGCCGGCCGACGGCAGCCACGGGGCGGCCAGCGCCAGAAGCCGGCTCCTTAACACGGCCAGGCCGGCGCCATCGGGAAGCAGCGCCGCGCTCTCCACGGTCGCCGCGCGCACCAGCGGATCGCTGTCGCCGGCCAGGCGCGCCAGCGAGTCCACCACCACCTCCGCGCGCTCCACCGCGTACAGATGGGGGGAGAGTTCCGCCGCCACGCGCCGCTCGGCGGCGCGCCGGGACTCCGCGCCCTCCTCGGCCGCGGGCGCGCCGGGCTGCAGCGCCACGGCCCGCGACCACGCCGCCGCGCCCGACAGCGCGCGCCAGGCCGCGTCACGTTCTTCGCCTCCGAGACCCGGCAGCGCTTCCCGCGCCGCGATGACTCGCGCGCGCAGCGCGGCCAGTTGCTCGCCCGCCTCGCGCGACGCGGCGACGTCGCGCGCGGTTCCCTGCGCCGCCGCCTCGCCGGGCGCGCCCGCCAGGATCGCGGCGGCGACCAGGACGACAACCGGAGCACGAGACCCAACACTTCCGGGCATGGCGCGCCCATTCTACCGCCGACGCCCTTGGCGCGCACCGTGCGAACGCTCTTCGGCGCCGGCGTGGAGCCGCGACTTCCGACCACCGACGCCGGAGAACAAGGCGAGGGCGGGGTCGGCGCCGGAAAAACAGTGATTTGCCGCTTGACACTTCTGTTCGTTGTGATAAAGTACTTTATAGAACAAAGTTACGCGCTCTCCACGTCGAGACGCCCCTTTTGGAGATGACCATGACCACCGTCGACGCCGCCCGCATCGCCGCGGAATCGCTCCGGGAAATCGAAGACGTCATGGCGCGCGCCAGGCGCTTCACCGCGCTGTCGGGCGCGGCCATTCTCTTCTCCGGGGTGCTGGCGGCGGCGGGTGGCGTGGCCTTGTTCTTTCTGATCCCGCACATCCGCGAGCACGTGGCGCCCGACTCGCCGTTTCGCCTTCGCAACACGTTCACCGCCGTCTGGGCTTTCGTGTTCGCAACGTCGCTGGCCGTGAACGTCTGGGCGATGAGGCGCATCGGCCGCAGGAACAGCGACGCGAACTTCGGCCGGCTCTTCCGCAAGGCGGCGGGAACGTTCGCGCCGTCGCTGGTGGTCGGCGCGGCGCTGGGGGCCTACATGATGGCGCGCCGCTGGGAGTGGTACGCCCTTCTCGCGCCGTTGTGGATGTTCACCTACGGGCTGGGTCTGCTCGCCGTCGCGCCGTTCACGGTCGCGGGCGTGCGTCCGCTCGGCATCGCGTTTCTGACGCTGGGCGTCGCGGCGCTCGGCGCGTGCGAGCCGGGGCTGGTGGAGGCGCTGACCGGAGAAGCGCGTTTCTACACGTATGACCACGCGCTCCAGTTGTTCATGGCCGCGGGATTCGGGGGGCTTCACATTCTGTTCGGCCTGCGACTGCGGCTCGCGCCCAGGCGGGGGAACTCCCGACCGCCCACGGCGCCCGGACCGAGGCCGGACGAGGGAGCAGCGTCGTGAGCGGGAAAGCCGCCCCCCTGGAACTGGACGGCGCCATCCACGAGCGCGCCCGCCTGGCCATCGTCAGCGCGCTGGTGGCGGCGGATGAGCCGCTCACGTTCCGACAGTTGCGCGATCTGCTGAGCATGACCGACGGCAACCTCAGCGTGCATGCGCGCATCCTGGCCGACGTGGGGTACGTGAGCATCGACAAGCAGTTCGTCGACGGCAAGCCGCGCACGTCGTTCGCCATGACCGCCTCGGGCCGCGCGGCGTTCGAACGATACGTCGCCCGCATGCGGGCCATCATCGACGCCGCCGGAATCGAAAGCCGCGGCGCGCGCGCGTCTCGGGGCGGCGACGCCGCTTCGCGCGGCCCGGTGAGCGGAAGGAAAACTCCATGAGCGCCGGCCCCCTCCTGTCGAACCGGCTCGACGTCGTCTCCACGACGAGCCGGCTGCTGCGCTCTCCCGAAGCCCTGCTCGCCGCGCTTGACGGTCCGTGGCCCCGGGCGCTTCCCGTGGTCCTCACGCTGCTGGCGCTGTCGGGCGGCGGCGGCGTGGCGTACGGCGCGGCGGTCGGGCTGTACTCGGGCGCGGACCAGGCCGGGATCACCGGCGGCAAGATTCCCGTGCTTTTCTTCGGAACGCTGGCCATCGCCGGCGCGGCCATGCTGGTGTTCGCCGTGGCGCTGCGCACCGGGCTGACGCTCCAGCGCATCGCGTCGGTCTGCCTGTTGAGCATCGCCGTGACCAACGTCATTCTCGGCGCCTGGTCGCCCGTGGTCGCCGTGTTCAGCCTGTCGCTGAAGTTCCGCGACCCGACCAGTTACGGCGCGCTCGTGCTGCTGGCCACGGCGTCGGTGGGGTCGGCGGCGTTCTTCAGCGTCTGGTGGCTGCGGCGCGGCCTGGCGGGGGTGGGGGTGCCCGCGAGCCGGTCGCGCCGCCTGCTCGCCATGTGGCTGGCGCTGTACGGGTTCACCGGCCTTCAGGTGACGTGGCTGTTGCGACCCTACGTGGGGCGCTCCGCGGACCGGATGGTGTTCGAAGGCAACTTCTTCGAGGCGGTGTTCATCCATCTATCGACCCTGTTCGGCGCGGGAGCCGCGCCGTGACGCGCGTTGACGTCCCCCCATTCCTCCACAGCAAGGAGATTGAGCCATGAACGGTGACCCTCTCCGCTCCGACGACGCCCCCCCGCCCGTTCCGCCGCAGCCGCCGCCGCCGGGAGAGGCGCCGCCTCTTCCAGCGCCCGCGCGGCTGGAAGCCCCCTCGGCGCGGCCCGTGGGCGGTGAGGTCGCGCGGTCGTCGCCCCCGCGTCCGGTGGTTCCTCCGGACCTGGCGCGGCTCGATTCGGATCAGTGGAACCTGGGCGCGTCCGGTTGGTCGTCCGTCGCCGGAGCGCTGCTGCGCGCGCCGGGCGCCGTTTTCCGGAGCGTGGAGCAGGGCGGCGTCAACCTGCTGACGTTCCGGCTGCTGGCCGTGTTCATCGGCTGCCACGTGGCGTACGGCGCGATGATCGGAACGTCTTCCGAGACGCCCGCCCAGGTCTGGCACGCGGCGGCGAAACTCGGCGTGGTCGGCGTGGGCGCGCTGGCCATCTGTCTCCCGACGTTCCACGTCTTCGGCGCGCTGCTCGGTTCCCGCCTGACGCTCCGGCAGTCGCTCGACCTGCTGCTCTGCCTCGGCGCGCCCGCGGGCATCATGCTGGTGAGTTTCGCGCCGATCGCGGGGTTGTTCGGCGTGAGCACGGCGTCGTGGAGGTTCATGTTCTGCCTGCACGTCGTGGCCTTCTGGGTGAGCCTCGCGTTCGGCGTCTTGCGGCTTCGGCTGGCGCAGCGCTATCTCACCTTCCGCGCCGGCCTGCCCGCCGGCAGCGGCGGCTTCCTTGTCGTCTGGCTGACGGTGTACGGCTTCGTGCTCTGCCAGTTGTTCAACTACATGCGCCCCTTCATGGACGACGGGGAGTTCTTCGTGGGCACGCGCGAGTTCTTCCTGGACGGGCTGACGCGCATGATGGCGGCGGCCCCGTAGGGGGCCTCGGCGCCGCCCCTGGCACCGCCCCTGGCGCCGCTCCGACCGCCGGCCAGCCACGCGCCCGGCAGGCGATCTCCGCCGCATGTTCGGTGGCTGCGCGGTGGCGCCCGGGAGAATTGTTGCCCCGCGATTCTCGCCGCGGTACAAGTTATAAATGTGTTTATAGGTTGTTCCGCGGGAGGCGCCGGTGATTCCGGAAGAAGCGGTTCACGTCCTGAACGATCTCAATTTCCCTTGAACGACCTCTCCCGGCGGCGTAGTTTCCCCGCGCAGGAGAGCGAGCCATGGACGACCCGGTATCGGCCTTCTTCCCGGTGCTGGCGCTGGCCGCCATCGTGGTGGGCGGGGGGTTGGGAATGCTCCTGATCTCGCACCTGCTCGGACCGCGGCGCCGGACGAAGCAGAAGTTCCTGCCCTATGAGTGCGGCGTGGAGCAGTTGGACGACTCCCGCAAGCAGGTGTCGGTGAAGTTCTACCTGGTGGCCACGCTGTTCATCCTGTTCGACATTGAGACCGTCTTCCTGATACCGTGGGCCTACGTCTACCGCGAGCAGTACCCGGTGCTGGGGGCGGCGCTGTTCGTGGAAATGGCCGTCTTCGTCGGCCTGCTGGTGGTCGGCTACGTCTACCTCTGGCGGCGGGGGGCGCTGGAATGGGATTAGAGCGGGCGGTCGGCAAGTTGTTCGGCGACGGCGTGATCACCACCACGGTGAGCGCGGTGGTGAACTGGGGCCGCAAGAACTCGCTCTGGCCCATGCCGTTCGGAACGGCCTGCTGCGCCATTGAGATGATGTCGGCGCTGGCCGGGCGGTTCGACATGAGCCGCTTCGGGGCCGAGGTGATCCGCTTCTCGCCGCGGCAGGCTGACCTGATGATCGTGTCGGGGCGCATCTCGCTGAAGATGATGCCCGTGCTGCTGCGCATCTGGGAGCAGATGCCGGAGCCGAAATGGTGTATCTCGATGGGCGCCTGCGCCTCCTCCGGCGGCGTCTTCAACACCTACACACTCGTCCAGGGCGTGGATCGCTACATTCCCGTGAACGTCTACATCCCCGGTTGCCCGCCGCGGCCGGAGCAACTGATCGAGGCGCTCATGGCGATTCAGAAGGTGGTCGCGGCGGAAACGGTCGCCAGCGACGCCCACGGCGTCTGACACCGGGAACG
The DNA here is from genome assembly GCA_016209585.1 of Planctomycetota bacterium. Lineage (GTDB taxonomy): Bacteria > Planctomycetota > UBA8742 > JACQVU01 > JACQVU01 > JACQVU01. The sequence goes on along the minus strand of JACQVU010000500.1, from coordinate 4,170 downwards.
GGGGTTTTGGGGGGAGACTCTTCGCATGGCCACGCCGACCGCCACACCCGTTTCGCCCGCCGGTGGCGCGAAGCCGGCCGCGCCCGGCGCCCCGGCCCCCGCCGCCCCCTCAGCGCCGGCCCCGAACCCGGCGCTGGAGTGCGACGCCGCGAAGGCGGTGCTGGCGCGCCTTGGCGCCGACGTGCTGGGAACGTACGCGGAGCGCGGGCTGCTCACCATCGACGTCAGCGCGGGGCGGAACGTGGAGGTGATGCGCGCGCTGCGCGACGACCTTGGCTACGACTGTTTCGTGGACTGTTTCGCGGTCGACTACGCCGACCTGGAAGGCGCCCGCGGGCGCTTCTGTGTCACCTGCCAAGTCGAGCGCGCGAGCGACCACCACCGCGTGGTGGTGCGCGCCTTTCTCGACGCGGGCAGCGAGTCGATCCGCTCCATCTCCGCGCTTTACGGCGGCGCGCTCTGGACGGAGCGCGAGGCGCACGACATGTTCGGCATCGACTTCGCCGGCAACCCCGACCTGCGCCGGCTGCTCATGCCCGACGACTTCCAGGGCTTCCCCCTCCGCAAGGAATTTCCTCTTCACGGCGTCGGCTACCGCGAGGGGCTGGCGCGGTACGAGAACTACACGCCCCCGTGGCATCTTTTCCCGGAGCGCGAGTTGCCGCTGGAAGAGCGCCTGAAGCGGCAGAACGCCTCGGTGAAGGAGGAGTTCGGAGAGGACGCGGGGTAGAACGAGGTCAAACCAGTCACGCGTATCATCCCGCGTCATCTCATCAAACATCTGGAATGGACGCCTGGTATGACAAGCCCGACCTCGGACTACTTCCGGCGCGACAAGCCTGGCGGCGTCACCCCACCCAATCTGGCGTTGTCATGCGCGTACGCGGAACGTATCGTTCGGGCACGGGGCAAGAAAACCCCATTCACCAGTGTTTCACTGGATCCTTCCCGGACTCGTCCTTTCGGTGATCAACTATACAAACTCCTGCGGAAAGATCTCATGGCGGACGGTCATGAGTTGATAGAGCATGAGGCGCTCCTCTCGCGCTTGCGCGACTCAGCCGCGGCGCAGGAGAAGGCGGAGCGCCTTCGATCGGTTCGCGCCATGAGGCTGGCGAGGAAGAACAGGGAGGGCTTGGTACAATGGAATTTCGATATCGTCGGCGTCGAGCGGAAGGATCTCATTGGCTGGGCTGGAGAGCGGGTGCAGAAGTACTTTTCGAAGGTGTGAGCCATGGACGACGAACTTTTCAGTTGCCGGAACTGCGTATTCAATTGCGCGCAGAGCCAGACTGTCGGCCGCGGGTCGGGCTATTGCTTGCAACACGCGAGCGTCATCTTGGAACCGGACGAGACCACATGTAAGTACCTCCATCGGAAGGATCTTCCTCACTTCGTGGTTGATGAGGGTGTACGGGAGCATGCCGGGGAATTCGCCGGGTTTTCCGGACTCGTGAATCTGTCGTCGACCAAACCCATCAAGAGGATTTCATACAGCGAGCGATTCGCGTGGGAACGTCGGTCGTTCGATCACTTCGTCAATGCCTTGGCGCACTACCCCTATCGACGGGGCCAGGATGAGGACCCGGAGAACCGTCTGGCTTCCAGGGTGTTCATCGAGGCGATGGCCGGCGGCGTTGACGGTCGCCGCATGCTCGCCCATGCGTCGCTGGTCCGTCGTTATCTCAATCAGTGCGGCACGTGGGTGAGCTCCTACCGCTTGGTCCTGGCGCTGGTCGCGACTTTGCCCGTCACCCCGCGCTTCGACGACGCCGACATTCGAGATGACGTTGCGGGGTCCATTGAAGAATCCCGCGACGAGGCTTTGTGGGATGTCTTCTTCACCAGGATCGCGGGACTGGAGGAGTACGGATTTCACGCCGGACTGGAAGACCTCATGTGGGCATCGAACCAACTGAACGGCGCTCTCATCGACTTCAATTGGCCAGCGCTACGGGAGGAACTCCGCGCCAAGACGATCGAGTGGACGCGCACGATCATCGAACATGCGAAGCATGAGGACCAGTTTTTCCCGAACCCCAACACGGACGGCGCGAACTCCTTCGAACCAATCGCGGACGTCATCGAGTAACCCGCCATTCCTCCCGCCGGAAGCCAGTATCCTTCATCCTTCTGCCTTCCCCCTTCGCCATTTCCCATGCCCCACCCCCTCCTCGAAATCGAACCTGCTAGCGACAACATGCTGATGACCGTGAACCTCGGTCCGCAGCATCCAGCCACCCACGGCACGCTGCGGCTGCGGCTGACGCTGGACGGCGAAACCGTGGTGAAGGTCGATCCCGACATCGGCTTCCTCCACACCGGCTTCGAGAAACTGGGCGAGCATCTCTCGTACAACCAGTACGTCACGGTGACCGACCGGATGAACTACCTTTCGCCGCTCTGCAACAACGTCGCGTTCGCGCTGTCGTGCGAGAAGTTGTTCGGCATCGAGGCTCCCCCGCGCGCCCAGGCATTGCGCGTCATCCTGGTCGAACTGACGCGCATCGCCGATCACGTCGCCTGCGTCGGCCTCCAGGCCATGGACCTCGGCGCCTTCTCCGTCTTCCTCTGGGGCTGGGAGAAACGCGAGAAACTCTACGACATCTTCGAGTTCGTCACCGGCGCGCGGCTGACCACCTCGTGGACGCGCGTGGGCGGCCTGGCGGCGGACGTGCCGGAGGGGTTCGAAAAGCGCGTGCTCGCCTTCTGCGACGACTTCCTTCCCGTGCTTGACGAAATCCGGCTGATGCTGTCGCGCAACCGCATCTTCTGCGACCGCACCAAGGGGGTAGGGGTGTTCACGCCCGCGCAGGTGAAGTCGTACGGCGTCTCCGGCCCCATCGCCCGGGCGGCCGGCGTGGACGCCGACGTGCGCCGGGATCACCCTTACTTGGGGTACGGCCAGTACGAGTTCAACGTGATTACCCGGACGGAGGGCGACGTGTACGCGAGGTTCGACGCCCGCATCGACGAAATGCGCGAATCCGTCCGCATCGTGCGGCAGGCGGTGGCCAAGTTGCCGAAAGGCCCGGTGAAGACCGACGATCACAAGCACTCGCTGCCCGAGAAGGATCGCGTGTACTTCAACATGGAAGACCTCATCCACCACTTCAAACTGGTCATGCACGGCCACGGCCCCGCTCCGGCGCGCGCCGAGGCCTACGTGCCGACCGAGGCGCCGAACGGCGAACTGGGCTTCTACCTGATCTCCGACGGCACCCGCAACGCCTACCGGGTCCGGGTTCGCCCGCCCAGCCTCCTGAACTACGCCCCCTTCCAGGAGGTCGTCCGCGGCCACCTCATCTCCGACGTGGTGGCGATCCTCTCTTCCTTGAACGTCATCGCCGGAGAACTCGACCGCTGACCCAGTGAACAGTTGTCAGTGAATCAGTATATAATCCCGTGGTTCACGGGTGACCGGCCGGCGGTCGACCGGGCCCTGCCGGCGGGAGATCATGGATGGCCAGCGACGTACGCAGCGAAGCGGCGCAAGCGTTGCGCGAGGCGCGGGCGCGACTCCTCACGACACTCGCGGAGGAAGTATTGACCTGGAAGAAGACGTCGGCCGAGGATTCCTCCTGGGACGGCGCCTTGGGATTCGAGTTCCAGGAACTGGCCGACCGCTTCTCCCCCCGCCTGGCGACGCTCAACCAGTTCATCTGCAACCTGGAGGAAGGGTCATCGCCGTCCGCCGCGCCGCAAGAGGCGCCGGACGCGGCGGTTCGCACGCGCCTCTTCCACGTCGACGACGTGGCCATGGGAATGGCCCGCTTCCTGGCGCGGTACAGGAAGGATCGGATCATTGATATCGCCGTGCAGGCGCTCGACGCCGAGACGGTGCTGGTGAATCTCTTCCTGCTCCCGTCCGAGAAACTCGCCGAGGGGCGCGACCAAGCCGACATCATCGACCAATGGGTGCGCGGCGTCCGCGAAACCGCCGAGCGCCGCCGCGCGCGCCGCGCGGCGCCTCGGCCACCACCGGCTCCAGCCTCTTCCCCAGCCCCGACAGCGCCGACCCGGACGCCCGCGGTCCCGATCCCGCGGCTGATCCTCGCTCCGTCTCCAGCCGGCGTCGCGGCGGCGGGCGCGGGGCGGCCTGCGGTCCCCTCACTGGCGACCACGGCGTCCGCGTCCCGCGCGGAGCAGGACCGCCCCCCGACCCCCGAC
>JACQVU010000499.1 GCA_016209585.1 Planctomycetota bacterium | reverse complement strand
GGGTGAAGGGGGTCGGGGGTTGGGGATCAGAGGTTGGGGATCGGGGGTCGGGGGTCAGGCGGAGTACCGCGGTGTTGAGTGTTGGGTGCTTGGTGTTGGGCCCAGCACCCAGCCCCTGGCGCCTGCTTGGGGGGCTGGGGAGACACGCGCTCCGTTGACTGACCACTGACAACTGACCACTTCTCGCGGCGGTCGGGGTTTAGAGGAAAGTGAACGACTACCGATGAACACGCTCCACACGCTCCTCGTTCCGGCCCGCGCCGTGGCCGCCGGCCTTCGTTTCGGGTGGTTGGCTGGGCTGGTGGCGCTGATCGTCTGCACGCTGGCGCCGGGCGGCGCGTTCGCGCAGGACACGAGCGGCGACCTGGAGAAGCGCCTGGCGAAACTGGAGTCGTTGGCGCGGGAGGAAGCGAACCCTATCAAGAAACTGCGCGCGACCGGCCTTCTGACGCACGCGCGCCTGGCCGCGCTGGGGAAAGACGCGGCCACGGCCGACGCCAAGATCGCGGAAGCCTACCGCGAACTGGGCAAGAGCGAGGAACGGGCCGGCGACGACCCCTCCCGCGTCACCTCGGAGATCACCGGCGTCGGCGGCGCAGCCACGGGCGCGGGCCACGGCGCGGTCACGGTCCCCGGCCGCCCGGCCGCGGAGACGGCGCGCTCCATTTTCGGCGTCGAGTACATCCTGCCCGAGCCAGCCGCGCACGCCCGGCCCGCCGTCGCCAAGTTCTACGCCGGATGCGGCGCGGCCTGGATCAAGTTCCAGGGCATCAGCTGGCAACTGGTGGAACCGAAGCCGCCAGTGGAAGGAAAGCACGCCTACGACTGGTCGAAGGTCGACGAGCGGGTCAAAGCCTGGCAAGCCGCCGGCTTCAACATTCAGTTCGAGTTCACGGCCATGTCAGACTGGGCATGCAAAGACCCCGACCCCGCCCTCCTGGCCGGCGGTCCCGGCCTGGTGGCGCTGTGCCGGAGGAACCCGCTCGTCGCCGATTCCGGGTGGCGCGGCGGGCGTGGAATGAAGGAAGGCCGCATGGCCGACTACCAGGCCTTCGTGCGCGCCATGGTCGAACGGTACGACGGCGACGGCGAACAGGACATGCCCGGACTGACGCAACCCATTCTCTACTACGAGGTGGAGAGCGAGCAGCAGCACATCGTCTTCTGGACCGGCACGGTCGAGGACTACGTCGCCGTCCACCAGGCGGCCTGGCAGGCCGTGAAGGGCGCCTGCCCCAAGGCCAAGGTGGTGCTGGGCGGCATGCACCTGGGCGGCCTGGCGTGGGACAACCCCTCGCTCACCGATCTCACCGCCCGGCTGGAGGAGTTGATGAAGAAACGCGCCAGCAACGAGGCGCTGAAGATCATGGCCGAGCGCGTGCCGCGGTTCGTGAAGGCCTCCCTCGACATGCACAAGTTCTACGACGTGGTGGAGTTCCACGCGCTGGGCGACTACACCGAAATCCCCGGCACCGTGGCCTGGTTCCGTGCCCGCTTCAAGGACATGGGCGCCGGCGACAAGGAGGTCTGGGTGGGCGACGCCACCTCGGCGCTGGAGGTCGGTAACGCCCTGCCCGGCGAGGGCGAGGGCGGCCCCTACGACCGGAGCGCCATCCCGGGACCGATGCGCCAGAAGGTCAAGGCCGCCATCAAGGACAAGAACCAACCCGATCACGCCGCCGTCACGGAATGGTTTCGCCGCGAGCAGGTTGGCCTCACCGTCAAAAAGTTCGTCGTGGCGGCCGCGGCCCGGTCGGAGCGGGTCTTCATGTGCGCGCTGGAAGACTGGGACGACCCCTTCGGCCTCTCCATGTGGCCCTACCACGGCCTGGCCGACCAGTACCACGCCCCCCGCCCCGCCTACAACGCCATGGCCGCCCTCATCGCCAAGGTCGGCGACGGCCGCGAGTGCGCCCGCGTCACCGACGGCCTGCCCCAAGACATCTGGCTGCACCGTTACGAGGTCAAGGGCAAGCCGCTGTTCGTCGCCTGGTGCGACGACGGCAAGTTCCAGGACTGGAAGGCGCCCCCCGTCACCCGCAACGTGGAGATTCCCTGGAAGTCTCCCGCGGCCGCCGTCGAGCGCTTCTATCGGCTCGGCGCCGAGAAAGAGCGCGAGGAAATATCCGCGAAAGATGGCAAGGTGGCGCTGACCCTCACCGAGCGCCCGCTTATGATTACAGAGGAAGCGCCCTGACCTTCGTGCCGACGGTTCGGTAGCGACGTTAGCCGTATTGACGCTTGCAAACAGCCACCGCGCGCGCTGCGAGTGGTTGTCCCTTGCCCGGCCCACAACCCCCGGCTGACGTGGCGGCACAACGCATGGTGCATGCCGTACAATTCATGACGCATATATGTCTCGCATGATATTACGCGGTTTTTTCTTGTATAGAACAACAGAGTGCTCTAATATCGCCGCTTGCAAGTAAACCAGAGACGGGATCTCTATCCTCGGGCTGCCCGCGCGCGGCCCGGCCTCGGTCCGCCTCCTGGGCGCGCGGAAAGGATGGAAGGAACGGCGCCACGATGCGATCCCCAGTCCTCTTCCCCGCGGTCGCGGCCTTGCTGGCCTTGGGGGCCTGCGCGGGGCTTCTTGCGCTCCTCATCGATTGGAACCTGCCCCGCTCGCCCCGCGCCCCGGCGCGTGACGCCCAGCCGGCGCTGGTGCGCGAAGAGCCGGGCGCTTCAGCCGCGCTTCTGGACGAGATCGCCGCGCGCCAGGCTCGCGTCGAACGCGCCACCGGGCCGGAAGCCGCCGCGGAGATCGCCGCGCTGGTGGATCGCGCCCGTTCCCTGCTGAAAAGCAACGACGCGGCGGTTCGCCACGGCGCCGTTCGCTCGCTCATCTCCGTGAGCGACGCCCCCACCGTCGCCCGGCTGCTGGAAGATTACGCCGCCGAGCCGCGCGAATCCCACCGGCGGGTCGTGGTGGGCGAGGCGGTGGCACGGTTGGTGGCGCTGGGCGCGAACGCCGACACCGCGGTCGCGAAATACCTGCGCGAAGACCCCGACGCCTCCGTTCGCCGCGTCGCCCTCGACGCGCTGGGTGAGCGCCGCGACCTTCCCGCGCTGTCGTTGCTGGTGGCCGCCCTGGGCGACCGCGAGCACGCCGTTCGCAAGCACGCTGATCGCCTGCTGCGCCGGAACGCCGGCGTTGCGCCCCCGTTCAAAGACGACGCCGTCACGCGCGAACCGGCGAGCGTCCGCGCCTTCTGGGAACGGTGGCTGGCGGGTCAGTCCGGGGCGGGCGGGGGGAGGTCGGCGCCCTCAGGCGGGAAGTAAAGCGGCGGTGCGGGTCCGCGCGCCCAATGGGCGAACGGGGCCGCCAGCGACACGAACGTTCGAGCCACGCGAAGGGAAGGAACCGTCATGATCACATTGAGCAAGTACGTGCTGCGGGTGAGCCTGCTGGCGGCGGTGTGGGTCGGGCTGCTCGCCGCGCCCCCGCGGGCCGTGGCCGCGCTCCCGGGAAACTTCGTCTTCCAGTCGCGGCTGACCGACGCCTCCGGCAATCCCTCGTCGGGCGGGGGGTTCGACTTCGTGGTCGCCCTCTACGACGCGGCCACGGGCGGCAACAAAGTGTTCGAAGAGAGCCACACCAGCCTCACGCTCGCCGACGGGGTGGTGTCGCTGGAGGTGGGGGCCGGCAGCAACCAGAGTTTCCCGCAGGGCGGCTCCTCGCTGTTCGACGTGGTGAAGGCCAACGACACGCTCTGGCTGAACCTGACGGTGGAAACGGAAGCGATGGCGCCACGCCTCAAGGTCGATTGCGCGCCCTTCGCCATGCGCGCCAGCGTGGCCGACCGCGTGTCGGCGGAGGGGGGGAGCGCCACGGCGCCCTCGCTGGCCTTTCGCTCCGACGCCGACACCGGGCTGTTCAACGCCGGCGCCAACGCCGTGGCCCTGGCCACCGGCGGGGCGGAGCGTTTGCGCGTCGACTCCTCCGGCCGGCTGGGCGTGGGCACGATCGCGCCGGTCCAGACGCTCGACGTGAGCGGCGACGTCCGGGTGCGCGGCTCGTCGAAGTTGTACTTCGGGGGCAGCGGCTCGGAGAGCAATCTCCCCTCCATGGCGTACAGCGACGCGTGGCGGTCCCTGCACACCGGAATGCTGATGATCGACGCCGATAACTGGTCGAATCCGGTGGCTCTTTATGCCTGGTCGAACAAGGACAGCACGATCTCGGGACCCTATTTCACGCTGCGGCTGGAGTGCAGCGACACCACCGATCTGGCCGGGAACGGCCCAGGTATCGGTTTCTACATTCCGTACAGCGGGGGCACGACCGCGGGCGGGTTCATCAAGGTGGAGAAAGCCAACGCCACGAGCAGTGACTACTCAGCAAATATGTTGCTGGGCGCGCGGGCGAACGGATCCGGCCTCGCCACGGCCTTGACCATCACCTCCCAGGGCAAGGTCGGCATCGGCACCTCCAGCCCAGACGAGGCGTTGCGCGTTATCGGCACGGTCAAGGCGGACGACGTCATCGATCTTTCCGACCTTCGATTGAAGGAGAACGTCCGCGACCTCTCGCCGGTTCTCGACAAAGTCCTGAGCCTCAAGCCGCGTGTCTTCGACATGAAGCCTCGGCAGGTCGCGGTCCCCGAAATGCGCGATCCGCTAAACCCCGACCTGATCATCGCGCCAGCACAGGTCAAGTCGATCCCGGGGCCGGCCAATCGCATCGGTTTCGTCGCTCAGGAGTTACGCGAGGTCTTCCCGGAAGTCGTCTCCGAGGGCGAGATGCTCGAAGGAGGGCCGCTCCTCGGTATCAGTTTGCCCCGCTTCCCCGCGATCCTCACCAAGGCCATCCAGGAGCAGCAGGCGCAGGTGGTCAGCCTCAAGTCGGCGGTCGAGCAACTCGCGGCGCGCGTCGACACGCTGGAGCGTCGCTGACCGGCGCGTCCCGTCGCGTTTGCATCGCCCTGACCGCCACCGAGGGGAACCATGCCCACCATTCGCGAACACGCCGGCTGGACGGCCGCGCTCGCCTCGGCCTGGATCGCCGGCTCCCTGGCCCTCGGCCAGATGTACACGGACTCGCACGGCCGCAGCCTGAACCCCCTCGCCACGGCGTCGGGCGGCGGTTCGGCCACCGTCGGCACCATGCGCGCCTCCCCCTCGGCCGTGGGGGTGGTGGCCGGCACGCTGCGGCTCACCAGCACGAACTTTCGCGCCGCTACCGGCCCGGTCGCCGCCCATCCGCCGGTCGGGCTGATCGCTCCGCTCTTCGCCGGCACCACCGCGCCGGCCGAGACGGCGATCACCTGGAAGTGGGCCGACCTCTACGCCAACGGTCAGAACGGCTTCCGGCTCTACGACACCGGCGGCGTCCAGCGCGCCGTCGCGGGCACGTTCGCCGCGCAGTATCAGGAGTCTGACCTCGCGCCCAACACCCCCTACGCCCGTTCCATCACGGAATTCAAGGGCGCGGCGGAATCGGCCCGTTCCGCCCCGTACACGCGCCACACCTTGGCCAACGTTCCGGGGGCGATCACCTTCGGCGCGGCGGCGGCGGGAACGATGGTCGCGGTGTCGTGGAATCCGAACTTCAACCCGCTCGGCACAACGTATGACCTGCAATACGACCC
>JACQVU010000068.1 GCA_016209585.1 Planctomycetota bacterium | reverse complement strand
GTGCCGGGCAAGGAGGGCGCCCGAAAACATATTCGGGGTAATATGTCGAGGGCGCCCGACGCCGCTTGGCACGCTCGCAGCCGGGCGTAGCGCGAATGGTCTACCGAAATAGGTTCTAAGGTGAAAACGGAAAAAGTCATGCGTCGATACGCGCTTCGTCCGCGCCAGCCGTCGTTGCTGCTGCTGGCCGCGATGTTCGCCCTCTCCGGCTGCCAGAACGCCGGAGGAACGAAAGAGCCAGCCGCCGGGGAAGGCGGCGACGCCGCGGTGGCGGGCGAGCCGCCCGCGGCGACGGTCGCGGCCACGTCGCGGGAGGAGGCGAAACCGGACCCCGACGCCCTTCCCGGCCCGGGCGTCACCGTCCGCGAGATCGCCGAAGGCTCCGGCCCGCCGGCGCGGCGGGGCGACTTGGTCGGCTTCCTCTTCACCGCGCGCCACGACGGCCAGGCGTTCAAAGAGGTCAACAACCGCGCGCTTCCGGCCTGGATCAAATTAGGCGACGAGCAAACCCCTTGGCTCCCCGGTCTGGCGCGCGGCCTGCCGGGCATCAAGGCCGGGGGCAAGCGCGCCATCACCGTTCCGCCCGAACTGGGCTTCGGCGACCAGCAGGTCCACCAGATTCCGCCCCAGGCGACGCTGGAGTTCGAGGTGGAGGCCGTCGCCGTCACCCGCTTCGGCGACCGCACGGCTGAGGCTGAGGCCTGGCTCCGCGAGTTGGAGAAGAAGATCGCCGGCGAGCCGAAACCCGACGGGCAACCGGCCGACAAGCCCGAGGCCAAACCGGGAGAAACAGCGCCAGCCACCACGGAGAAACCGGCCGACAAACCGGCTGAGAAGCCGACCGCGGAAGCGCCGGCGAAGCCGCCCTTCGACGCGAAGATGAAGGAGAAGTCGAAGGTGGTCTACGTCGACGTCGCGCCCGGCTCTGGCGAGGAGGCCAGGGAAGGCGACAAGGTGTTTGTTCTCTTGCGTGGCTGGCTGTGGGAAGACGACAAAGAGTTCGAAGCCGTGCTGGACCCCGGCGCGCCCTTCCGCAAGGACGTCGGGGGGATGGAACTGGGCAAGTTCAACCACGTGCGCGGGCTGGACCGTGGCATTCCCACGATGAAGGTCGGTGGCCGCCGGCTGCTGAAACTTTCCCCCGCGCTGGGTTACGGCTCCGACGGCCACGGCGACAAGGTTCCCCCCAACTCCACGCTCCTCTATGAAGTGCTGCTGCTGGGCGTCGACCGCCCGCCCGCCGACGCCAAGCCGGCCTCGCCTCCGCCTCCGCCGGAGCCGGGCGACACCGGCGACTTTTTCGGCGACGGGTAGCGGGCCATCGGCGAGGGCGGAGCGCCGCGAGACCGGAGCCGGGAGCGTCAGCGACCGGGGAAGGACCGTCGTCGTGGCCGGTGCGCCGAAAGTCAACTTGGTGATCGGCCTCGCGGGAAGATCGGGGTGAGAACGCGCGCGTTTTCCAGGGCATCATTGGAGAGTGAGACGCCGCGTGAGAATGTGGGGGGCGTAGTTCTGTGGCCCCGCGTGCGACACCGGGCCGCCGATTCACGTTGAGAATTCATGCCCATCTCCTGGAACGAAATCCGCGCGAACGCCATCGCGTTCTCGAAGGAATGGATGGGTGAAACGCGGGAAAAGGCGGAAGCCAAGAGTTTCTGGGACGAGTTCTTCGGCGTGTTCGGGTTGCGTCGCCGGCACGTGGCGGCCTTCGAAGCACCCGTCAAGGACCTCTCCGGTAACTGGGGTTACATCGATCTCTTCTGGCGCGGAACACTCATCGTCGAGCACAAGTCGCGCGGGAAAGACCTCTCGAAGGCGAACGTCCAGGCGATGGAGTACATTCGGGGGCTGGTCGATTCCGGGCGTGGCGACGAGGTTCCACGCTACGTCATCGTTTCAGACTTCGAGAAGATCGCGCTCCACGACCTTGCCGACGCGCCCGACCTTCTCCTCACGAAGCGAACAAAGCCCATCAGCCCAGCCCCGGAGATCTTGTACGGCAGCATGATGATCGACAAGGCGAGGAGCGCCGGCGAAGACGAGGGGCTTGTTATCACTGAGGTGGAACGGACAAGCCTCCTCGCCGAGTCGCCGGGTTTGAAAGGCCACATCAGGAAACTGCTCGGCGGCGAAGAGTTCATCAACGGCTCCTACCGTTGGTGCCTGTGGCTCGTCGATGCTCCGCCGGAACTTCTTCGCGAGAGCCCCCGTCTCCGCGCTCGGCTGGAGAAGGTCAGGAAGTTTCGTCTCGGATCGGGAAGGGATCAGACGCGGAATCTCGCGGCGACTCCCGCTCTCTTCGGTGAGATCCGTCAGCCCACGTCGAGGTACCTCCTCATCCCGAAAGTTTCATCAGAGACGCGCCGCTACATTCCGATTGGTTTCATCGCGCCCGCCATCATCGCCAGCGGAAGCGCGCTCATCGTGCCAAACGCCACGCTCTACGACTTCGGTGTCATCTCCTCGGCGATGCACAACGCATGGATGCGCTACGTCGGCGGGCGTTTGGAGAGCCGCTACCAGTATTCGAATCAGATCGTCTACAACAACTTCGTCTGGCCGAAGAATCCGACGGCACATCAGAAAGCGGCGGTAGAGAAGGCCGCGGAAGCGGTGCTCGCCGCCCGCAAGCAGTTCCCGAACACGAGCCTGGCGGATCTCTACGACCCCGTGACCACGCCCCGCGCGCTGTCGAAAGCCCATGCCAAGTTGGACCGAGCCGTCGATCGCTGCTATCGCCCGCATCCGTTCGACCGAGATCGACTGCGTGTCGAGTTCCTCTTCGGTCTCTTCGAGAAGGCTTCGGCGCCTCTTGTGGCGCGTACCGAAGGAGGAAAGGGGCGGAACGAGACGAGGGCAGTGCGGTCCCGGCGCGGCGGGGTGTCGCGCGCCGGACGGCGCGGCCGGCGGGGGTCGCCCCGCGGTTGAGTTCATCGTGCGCGCGCGTCAACACGGCTGAGGAACCCACGAACCCAGGAATCGGAACAGGCTGGGGGAGATAGTGGATACTGTCACACTTGCGACCGAGACAGGTTTCATGCGCCACCCGCTGTCCGTCCGCCAGTCCGCGCCCGCGCGCCCGCGGCGATTGGGGGCGCGTTGCCGGTGAGGCGGGGTTGCCGTAGACTCGCGGTGATGATCTCGCGCCGTTCCTCTTCCCTGGTCCGGGGCGTCGCCCTCCTCGCGGCCGCGCTGGGATTCGCCGGCGGCTCGCCGGCTTCGCGGCTGGGCGCGGCCGAGAAGGAAACGCTGCTGGTCGAACTTCACACCGCCGCCCCGCAGGTTCGCCACGCGCTGAAGGCGGTTGAGCAGGCGGCGCGCGACGCCGGCGCGACGTTGCTGGTGCGGGAGCCGGGCGCCGCCGCGCCGCCCCCCACCGAAGCGCCCGCCCGGTCCGGCGGGAAAGGCGCGGGCGGGCGGGCCGTGACGGCGCGGATCGTGGTCGCGGCTCCGCGGGCTGAAGAGGAGCCGAACCCGCGCGCGGAGGTGGCCGAGGCGCTGGGCGAAGAGGTCTACGCCTTTCGCAAGGCGGGGGGAAAGGGCGGCGAGGCCGCGGTGGTGCTGGTGTCGGGCGACGCCGTGGGGGCCATGTACGGCCTGTCGGAAGCGGCGGAGGCCCTCTTCGCGCAGCGCTCGCCGCGGGCGGCGGTGAGCGGGCTTGCGGGGGTGTCGCGGGCGCCGTTCCTGTCGTTCCGGGCGGTGAACATGTTCCTGCACATGGAGGCGTTGTGGGACGAGAAGTCCTGGTTCTACCGCGAGGAGTTCTGGACGGCCTACCTGGACATGTTGTCGCGGGCGCGGATCAACGTGCTCGACGTCCACGGGGGGTTCGGGCTGGCCAAGACCGACTTTCCCAACCTCTATCCCTACTTCGTCAAGGTCCCCGGTTTTGACGACGTGGGCGTGAGCGCCGAGCGCGCCGAGAAGAACCTGGCCATGCTCAACCGCGTCATCGACCTGGCCGAGGAGCGCGGCGTGAAAGTGGCCCTGATGAACTACAACGCCGGCGCCCACCACGGCGAACTGGGCGCCGAGGGCAAGCCCGCCCCGCCCGCGGAGCCGCTGCCGGGAGAGGAGGTGACCGCCTACACCCGCGAAGCCGCGCGGCTGCTGGTGGAATCGTGCCCGAAGTTGTGGACCTTCGGCTTCCGCATCGGCGAATCCGGCCAACCGGAGAACTTCTTCCAGCAGACCTACGTGGCGGCGCTCTCGGCGGTTGACCGGGGGATCAACGTCTACACCCGCTCCTGGGCCGCCAACCGCGCGCGCGTGAAGGCGCTGACCGAGGGCTACCACCGCGGCAAGTTCTTCATCGAGGTGAAATACAACGGCGAGCAGATGTGCATGCCCTGGCAGTGCATCACCTCGCCCGCGCAGTTCATTCCCAGTTACTCCTACGAAGACTACACCGACCAGCCGCGCGGCTGGGAGGTGGTGTACCAGATTCGCGCCAACGGGACCCACCGGCTGTTCCATTGGGGGCCGCCCTCGTTCATCAAGCGCGCGGTGGAGACCTGCCGGCTGGGCGGGGGCGTGGGATTCTCCATCGAGCCATTCGAGGCGTACGCGCCGATGGACAACGGGTTCGTGAACGAAGCCTTCCGCTGGTTCGACTGGCGCCCGATGCGGCACTGGTACTGGTACGAAATGTGGGGCCGCCTGGGCTACGACCCGACGTTGCCGCCGAGCCACTGGGAGCGGCGGTTCGATCAGCAGGTTCTCGCCGGCTGGGGCCGCCCGGTGGTGGAGATGCTGGATCGCGCCGGGTGGGCCGTGCCGCTCATCGCCACCTACCACTGCCTGGGGCCGGACCACCGGGAAATGGCGCCCGAACTGGAGACGGGCAACGACCGCGTCTGGGTCCACCTGCCGGAAGACCGGGTGCACGGCGACATCGACACCTTCGCCCGCGTGCGGCCGCTCGACACCCACGCCATGATCTCCATCTGGGACTCGGCGCGCCGGGCGCCGAACCGGGGGGCCGACGGCCGCTACGCCCCGGAACAGTTCGCCGGCGACCTCCGACAATACGCCGCCGCCGCGGACCGCTTCCTGGCGCGCTGGACCAAGGGGCAGCCGGCGCTGGAGAAGGCGCCGGAACCGGCGCGCAAGGCGCTCGCTTCCTTCGCCGCCGACGCGGAGGCGGTGCGCGCGCTGGCGCGCTATTTCGTGGCCAAGAGCGAGGCGGCGCTCTCCTATTCCCATTGGAAGGCGTTTGGCTGGTACGGTGACTTGCAGGCCGCGCGCCAGCAGGTGGAGGTCGCGGCGAAGGAGTGGGCCGCGCTGGCGGCGGCGGCGGAGAAACAGCACCCGCCGTTCCGGGAGAACCTGCGCACGCGGTACCCCGACGGGTATACATGGACGAAAGAGGGGGCGCTGCTGCAGAACGATCGGCACCGGATCGCGGAAGAGATGTTGGCCGCCAGCGAGCAGGTGGAGCGCGCGCCGGTGGCGATCCTCGGCCACCGGCCACGGTTCCGCGCCGACGCTTCCGCCAAGATGCGGCTGGGCGTCTCCGCCCTCTATCATCGCAAGCGGCCCCGGCCGGCCATGGCGATCTATTATCGGTTCGCGCCGGCCACGCCGTGGGAGAAGAAGGAGATGCCCGAACGCGGCGCCGGCGCCTTCGAGGCTGACATCCAGGTCGCTCCCGGCCGGATCGAGTACTATTTCGAGGCCCGGCGAGGCGAACGCGCGGTCACGCTACCGGAGAACGGGGCCGAGGCGCCCTTCGCCACCTTCATCACCGACGACCGGGGCGCGCCGGAGGTCGTCGGTGAGGTTTCCTGCGACAAATCGGCCGGCCGAACCCGGATCGGAATCGCGGTGCGCGACGCCAGCGGGCTGAAGTCGGTGACCATGCACTACAAGCCCATCGCTTCCACCACCTACTGGCGCCGGGCCGAGATGGCTCCCGCCGCCGCGGCTGACGCGAAGGGTGCGCGAACCTACAGCGCCGACCTGCCGCTGGATGTTTCCCAAGGGGCGCTGCTCTCGTTCAGCGTGGTGGATGAGTTCGGCAACGGACGTTGCTGGCCCGACTTTCACGATCGCACGCCATACATCGTGTTGGAGCCTCCACCCGCCCCCTCCCGCGAGTAATTCCCGGTCGGTAGTTGTCAGTTGTCGGTGGCCAAGCGTCAGCAACCCCCGTCCCCTGACCCCTGAAACCCATGCTCTGGATCACTCGCGCCGGCGCCAACGTGGATCGCATCACCTGCCCCTGGCTCATCAAGCGCTTCATTGATCCCGAAGCGCAGTTCCTTTTTCTTCCGGCTGACCAGGTGCTGGAGACGGCGAAGAAGGTCGGGGGCAAGTCGTACGACATGAAAGGCTCCGACTTCACGCACCAGAAGACGCCGGAGGGCGAGGTTTGCACGTTCGTGACGCTCATGCGGGCGCACGGTCTCTGGGGAAAGGACGCGGCGCTGGACGCCGTGGCCAAGGTGGTGAACCACGCCGACGTGAGCGCCGAGGCTTCGGCCTTCCGCGCCCCGGAGGGCGATGGGCTGGAGGCCATCGCGCGCGGGTTCGCCTTCCTCACCGGCGACGACCACCAGAAACTGGCGTGGGAGTTCCCGATGTACGACGCCCTCTACCAGTTCTTCAAACGGCGGTGAGCGATGATCCAGAACCGCGACTTCATCTCCATCGACTACTTCACCCGGCGCGAACTGGAGTGGGTGCTGGATCGCGCCGCGGAGATGAAGCGCCACCGGCGGGACTACGCCGACCTCTTGAAGAACCGGACGTTGGCGCTGGTCTTCTTCAACGCCTCGCTGCGGACAAGGTCGTCGTTCGACATCGGCATGGCGGAACTCGGCGGCCACACCACCACGCTCAACATCGGCCACGAGGTGTGGAGCCTGGAGGTGGAGGAGGGGGCCGTGATGCTCGGCGACAAGACCGAGCACGTGAAAGACGCGGCGCGGGTGCTGTCGCGGTACGCCGACGCCATCGCCATCCGTTCCTTCCCCAAGATGGAGTCCTGGACGCACGAGAAGCGCGACCTCACCATCATCACGTTCCAGAAGTACTCCGACGTGCCCATCATCAACCTGGAGTCCTCGCTGGCCCACCCCTGCCAGGCCATGGCCGACATCATGACCATCCGCGAGCGGTTCCAGAAACCCGACCGGCGCCGCATCCTGCTCTGCTGGGCCTACCACCCCCGCATGCTGCCCATGGCCGTGCCTAACTCCGTCGTCTCCTTCGCCACCCGGTTCGGCATGGACCTCACCATCGCCCACCCCGAAGGCTGGGAACTGGACGACGAGATCATGAGCCGCGCCCGCAAAACCGCCGAGGAATCAGGCGGCTCGCTCCGCGTCACCAACGACTTCCCCACGGCGTTCGAGGGGCAGGAGATCGTCTACGCCAAGTCCTGGGGGTCCAAAAACTACTATGGCCGCAACGCCGAGGAACTGGAGACCCGCAAACCCTTCCGCGACTGGATCGTCACCACCGACCGCATGCGCCAGACCGCCGACGGCGTCTTCATGCACTGCCTGCCCGTGCGCCGCAACGTCGAGGTCACCGACGAAGTCATGGACTCCCCCTGCAACCTGGCCTACGAACAGGCCGAGAACCGCCTGCACGTCCAGCGGGCAATCCTCACCGGCATCCTCCTGGGCGAACAGCCCGGCGCCAGCCCCGCCGAAGCGCGCGAGCCGTGACGGGGTCGGGGATCAGGGGTCGGGGG
>JACQVU010000497.1 GCA_016209585.1 Planctomycetota bacterium | reverse complement strand
CGCGAACGGATATCATAATCATGGGTGAACAGGGAGCCGGTCATGAACAACGGTAACATCAGTTTCGCGGACATGAACAAGACCCTCCGGCTGATCATCGCGAGCCAGCGGCAGGGCCAGAGGGAGATGAAAGAGTTCCGCGCGGAGATGCGCGAGGAGTCGCGCAAGGACAAAGAGGAGATGAGCGAGCGGTCGCGCCAGGCCGCCGCGGAGATGAAGGAGATCCGCGAGGAGTCGCGTGAGCGGTGGCGCAAGGCTGACGAGGAGTCGCGCAAGGACAACGCGGAGATGCGCGAGCGGTGGCGCAAGGCTGACGAGGAGTCGCGCAAGGACAACGCGGAGATGCGCGAGCGGTGGCGCAAGGCCGACGAGGAGATGGAGGCGCTTCGCGAGCAGTCGCGCAAGACCGACGAGCAACAGCGCAAGACCGAGGCGGTGGTGGCCGCCATGGCCGCGAGGGTGGACGCCACTTCCGCGAAAGTGGACGCCACCTCCGAGCAGGTCGAGAAACTGAACCGAGCCATGGGGCGGTTCTTCAACGGATGGGGCGAGTTCGTCGAAGCGCTGGTCGCGCCCGCGATGCCGAAAATGTTCGCGCCCCTGGGGTTCCGCATCGACACCACGTCGCTGCGGTGCAGCGCCCGCCGGGGCTCGCGCGACATGGAAGTTGACATCATCTCCACCGGCGTGTGGAACGGCGGTTCGCCCGTGACGATCGCCGTGTCGGTGAAGTCGCATCTGGAGACTCGCGATGTTCGGGATCACGTTGTCGCCTTGGGCGATTTCTTCAAATTCTATCCGCGACACGCGGGCAGCACGCTCCTGGGCGCGGTGGCGGGGATCCGGGTGGACGAGAACGTGCCCGCTTTCTCCCGCGAGCAGGGGCTGCACCTTATCGGCTCGTCCGGCGACGCGGTGGAGCTGCTGACCGACCGCGACCTCAAGCCGCGCCGGTGGAAAGGATAGCGCCGCCGCGCCCCGCCGCCGTAAAGGAAGGAACGTGAGAACGCGGGAGCGTGGGAGCGCGGGCTGGCGGCTTCCCCAGGCCCACGTTCCCCCGCGCTCACGTTCCCGCGTTCCCACGTTCTTTCCTTCCGCCCGCTCGCGCCGCGTCCCGCCACGCTCATGACCACCACGGCCGCGCCGGCGCTGCTCTTCATCACGCAGAACGTGCCGCGCGATCGCTCCACCGGCGGGGAAACGCGGCAGTTCCATCACGTCACGGAGTTGGCGAAGGAGTTCCAAGTCACCGTGGCCACCTACCTGCGCGATGGCTCGGAGGAGGCGGCCGCGGCACAGTTGCGCGCCCGGGGGGTCGAAGTGGCTGGCGTGCCGTTCAACCACGCCGTGCACGGCAGCGACCGGTTTTCGCCCCTGCTTCCGGCGCGCGTGGCTGAGGCGATGGCCGCGCGGCGGTGGGGCGCCGTGCAGGTGGAGAAGTTCTGGATGGCCGCGTGCGTGGAGGCGCTGATCGCTCCCGGTCGCGGCCCGCGGCCGGACGGAACGCGGTTCGTGCTCGACGAGGTCGACGTGGAGTTCGTGCGCGAGAGCCGCCGCGCGGAACTCACGCCGGTCGCGGACCCCCGGCGCGCGGAACTGCTCGAAAACGCCCGGCGCGTCCGCGAACGTGAGACGCAGGTGTTGCGCTGGTTCGACCGCGTGCTCGCCGTGTCCGAGGGCGACGCCGCCCAAATCACCCCCTTCGCCGGCGAAGAGAAGGTGCGCGTCGTGCCGCTCGCCGTGGACATGGACCTGTATGAGACCATCGCGCTCGATTCCCGCCGCCGCGAGCCGACGGACGAGCCGGCGCTGATCTTCGTCGGGAACTTCGCCCACAATCCGAACGGCGACGCCATTCTCTGGTTCGCACGCGAAGTGTGGCCGCGCGTCGTTCGCGATCTCCACCGCGCCACGCTGCTGGTGGTGGGCGCCAACCCCCCGGACGCGGTCCGCGCGCTGGCCACCGGCCCCGCGGGCGGCGACGCGGTGCCCGCCGACTCGCGCATCGTGGTGACCGGCGCGGTCCCCGACGTTCGTCCCTTCCTGGCGCGGGCGCGCGCGGCGGTCGCGCCCCTGCGGTTCGGCGCGGGAGTCAAAAGCAAGGTGCTGGAGGCGCTCGCCGCCGGCCTGCCGGTGGTCGCCACCCCCGTGGGGGCCGAGGGGCTGGAGAGCCTGCCACCGGAAGTTCTGCGGGTGGCTGAGGAGCCAGCAATCCTGGCCGCCGAGTGCGTGGCGCTGCTTCGAGCGCCGCCGGATGGCGCGACGCGGCGGGCGCGGCTCTGCCGCCGGGAGGTGGGGGCGCGCTTCGCGCTCGCCTCGGTGGGCGAGCGGTTGCGGCGGGTCTACCGGGAACTTGGCGTGGTGGCGCGTCCAGCGGGCAGTTGAGCCGCCGCGCGCTCATCGGTTACGTTACGTTGGGGGTTGGGGGTTGGGGGAGGAAGAGTGAAGATTGAGCGCGAACGACGCCAAGGCCGAGGTGGTCATCCAACCCAGTCGCGGCTGGGCGGCGCTCAATCTCCGTGAAACGTGGGCCTATCGCGAGTTGCTGCTCTTCTTCACCTGGCGCGACCTCAAAGTGCGCTACAAGCAGACGTTGCTGGGCGCGTCGTGGGCGCTCGTGCAACCGGCGTTAACGGTGGCCGTGTTCACGCTCTTTTTCGGGCGGCTGGCGGGGATTGACACCGGCGCGGTTCCTTACCCGTTGTTCAGTTTCGCCGGGGTGATGGTGTGGGGGTATTTCGCCGGTTCGGTGACGCGGGCCGCGACGAGCCTGGTGGGCCAGCAGAATCTCTTGAAGAAAGTCTACTTCCCGAGGCTGATAGTGCCGGTGTCGAGCGTCTTCGTGGGGCTGGTGGACCTGTTGATGGCGAGCGCGGCGCTGGCGTGCCTGATGGCGTTCTACGGCGTGGCGCCCACGGCGCGGGTGGCGGCGCTTCCCGGCCTGGTGGCGCTGGCGGTGCTGCTGGCGCTGGGCGTGGGGTTGTGGCTTTCGGCGCTGAACGTGAAGTACCGCGACGTGGGCCACATGGTGCCGTTCTTGATGCAGACCTGGATGTTCCTCTCCCCGGTGATCTATCCGAGCGCGCTGGTGCCCCAGACGCGGACGGTGGCGGGGTGGGAGATCCCGGCGCGGGCGCTGTACGGCCTGAACCCGATGGCCGGCGTGCTGGAAGGCGCGCGGTGGTCCTTGTTCGGCGTCGGCTCCGCGCCGGGGGCGGCGGTGCTGACGGCGACCATCGTCGCGCTGGTCCTGCTCTTCACCGGCGCGGCCTTTTTCCGGCGGATGGAGCGCGACTTCGCGGACCTGATCTGATGGGAGACGCGGCCGCCATTCGGTGCGAGGGGATCTCGAAACGTTACCGCCTCGGCAGGGGGCGGAGCGGGTACGAGACGCTGCGGGATCGCCTGGCCCGCGCGGCCCGCGGGCTGCTCGGAGGAGGCGGCGCGCCGGGCGCGGCCGGTGCGAACGAGGTCTGGGCGGTGCGCGACGTGACGTTCGCGGTGCAGCCAGGCGAGGTGGTGGGGTTGATCGGCCGCAACGGCGCCGGCAAGAGCACGCTTTTGAAACTTCTCACGCGCATCACCGAGCCGACCGCCGGCCGCGCGGTAATCCGGGGCCGGGTGGCCTCGCTGTTGGAGGTGGGCACCGGGTTCCACCCGGAGTTGACGGGCCGCGAGAACATCTTTCTGAACGGCGCCATCCTGGGCATGCCGCGGCGCGAGACGGCCGCGCGGTTCGATGAGATCGTGGCCTTCGCGGAGATCGAGAAATTCGTCGACACCCCGGTGAAGCACTACTCCAGCGGCATGTACGTGCGGTTGGCCTTCGCCGTCGCCGCGCACCTCTCGCCCGAAGTGCTGCTGGTCGACGAGGTGCTGGCCGTGGGCGACGCGGCCTTCCAGAAGAAGTGCCTGGCGCGCATGGAAGCCGTGAACCGCGGCGGGTTGACCATCCTCTTCGTCAGCCACCAGATGAACGCCATCCGCCGCCTCTGCGCTCGCTGCCTCTGGCTGGACGGCGGCGCGGTGCGCCTGGACGCGCCGGCGGAGGAGGCCATCGCGGCGTACGAGCGGGCGCACTTGGCCGGCGATCTGCGCGGGGCGGCGCGGCCGGGCGCGCCGGCCGAGGGCGCGTCGTTCGTGTCGTGGGAGGTGATCGAGCCGCGCGGGAGCGGGCCGCACACGCTGAACGGGTTGGGAACGGTGCGGCTCGCGGTCACGGTGGAGGTGCGTCGGGCCATCGCTCACGGCGTCCACGGCGTGACGTTGTACGACGCCGACAACCGCGTGATCTGGGGTTGGGCGGCGTACAATCTGAGGATCGAGCCGGGCGCCGTGGAGTTCCAGTACGCGCTCGATTCGCTGCCCGTGCGTCCCGGTCGATACACGCTGCACGTCAGCCTCTACGACGAGAATCGCATGCTGGACCAGTGGACCTGCGTGCCCGACCTCCTGGTCACCACCCCCCCCATGACCCACCCGCGCGACGAATGGTCGGGCGTGCTGAACACGCCCTGCAGCCTGTCGCTGGCGCCGGCCCGCGCGGCGCCGGGCGCCGGGGCGCCCGGAGGCGATCTATGACCATGCCCCTGAAGCGCGCCGCGCGGCTGGCGGGCGGGGCGGTGAGCCGCGTCGGCGCCGGCATGGCCGCCGTCGGCCAGCGGCTGCGTGACCTGGGTCGCGCGCCGGTGGTCGGCCAGCCGCGCGACCTCTCCGGCGACCGGCACATCGAGTGGTCGTTCGTGGCGGCACATGTGCCGCCCGGCCCCGGTCGGGCGCTCGATTTCGGGCCGGGCGGCTCCTTCCTGTCGCTGGTCGCCGCCCACGCCGGCCACGAGGTGGTGGCGGTGGACCTGCTCCCCTGCCAGTGGACGTGGGAGCACCCGGCGCTGACCTTCCACCAGGGCGATCTCCGGGCGTCCGGCCTGGCCGCGCGGTCGTTCGACCTCATCGTGAACTGCTCCACGGTTGAGCACGTCGGCCTCGCCGGCCGCTACGGCGTGGCCTCGGCCGAGCAGGACGGCGACCTTGACGCCATGACCTTCCTTCGTTCCCTGATGAAGCCCGGCGGCGTGATGCTGCTCACCGTTCCGGTCGGGCGCGACGCCGTCTTCCCCCCGCTGCACCGGGTCTACGGTCCGGAGCGACTGCCGCGCCTGCTCGCGGGTCTGCTGGTGGAACATGAGCAACATTGGGTGAAGAACGCCACCAACCGCTGGACGAGCGTCGGGCGTGACGAGGCCCTCGCCCGCCAGCCCGAAGAGCGGCTCTACGGGCTGGGCTGTTTCGTTCTCCGCGCCTCCACCTGAGCGCCCGCCGTGCTCACGATTTTCGCCATTCCCAAGCCGATGCGCGGCCACGTCGGCGTCATCCAGGCGAACGCCATCCGCTCGTGGAAGAGGCTCGCGGGTTGCCAGGTCATCCTGTTCGGAGACGACGCAGGCGTGGCCGAGATCGCCCGCGACACCGGCGCCGAACACGCCGGCCCCGTGCCGCGCAACGCCCACGGCACGCCCCTGCTGGACGGTGTCTTCCGCCAGGCCGCCGCGTTGGCGCGGAACGACCTTCTGTGCTACACGAACGCCGACATCATCCTGCCGCCAGACCTTCCGGCGGTGGCTGCGGGCGTGCGTTTCGCGCGGTTCCTGCTCGTGGGGCGGCGCTGGGACCTGGACGTGACCGAACCCATCGACTTCACCGCGCCCGACTGGCACGCGCGCCTCACGCGGCGGGTCGCGCGGGAGGGGCGCCTTCATCCGCCCGCCGGCAGCGACTACTTCCTCTTCCCGCGCGGCGCGATCGCGCCGCTGCCGCCCTTCCCGGTCGGAAGGCCTGGCTGGGACAACTGGCTCCTGTGGCGCTGCCTCTTGGACCGCGTGCCCGTGATCGACGCCACCGCGGTAGTGCCGGCGGTCCACCAGAACCACCAGTACCACCACGTTCCGGGCGGCGACGGCCGCACCTACTCCGGTCCTGAATGGGAAATCAACCGCCGCCTGGTGCGCGAACAGGGATGTTGGAAAGTCACCATCGAGGACGCCGACTGGCTGCTCGAAGCCCACGGTCTTCGCCGCCAACCGTGGACGTGGGAGCGCGTGGGGCGCTTCATCGACGCCGCGCCGACGCTCCACCCGCGCCTGGTCCGCGCCCTCGGCCCGCTCATCCACCGCCGGACGCTCCTGCTCTTCGCCCCCCTCCGCGCCCTCCAGCGGCGGCTGGGCGGCGGGGACTGACCACTGACAACTGACAACTTCCGCCATGCGCCTCACCGTCGCCGTCTGCACCTGGAACCGCTGCGAGCGGTTGCGCGCTGGCCTCACGGAGATGACGCGCCTGCTCCCGCAAGAGGGGGTGGAGTGGGAGTTGCTGGTGGTCAACAACAACTCCACCGACGCCACCGACGACGTGATCGCCTCGTTCGCCGGGCGGTTGCCGGTGCGCCGCCTCTTCGAGCCTCGCCAGGGCGTGGCCTACGCGCGAAACCTCGCCGTGCGCGAGGCCGCCGGCGACTACATCGTCTGGACGGATGACGACACCGCCGTCGACCACGAGTGGCTGCGGGCGTACGTGCGCGCCTTTCGCGACCATCCCGCCGCCGCGGTTTTCGGCGGACCCATCGCGCCGTGGTGGTCGGTCACCCCCCCCGCGTGGCTGGCCACGGCGTTCGACCTCGTTTCCGACGCCTACGGTGTGCGGGAGTTCGGCGACCAGCCGCTGAAGTTGTCCGACACGGTGGTGCCGTTCGGCGCCAACATGGCCGTGCGGAGCGCCGAGCACCGGCGGTTCCTGTACGACCCGACCACCGGCCGCGCGCCGGGCCGCGACACCCGCGGGCTGGAGACGCCGGTGATCCGCGCCGTCCTGGCCGCCGGCGGCGAGGGGTGGTGGACGCCCGAGGCGCGGGTGCGCCATTACATTCCGCCGGAGTTCGTGAACGGTGGCTACATCCGGCGATTCTATTTCGCCGAGGGCAAGCGCTACTCCCGCTATCACCCCGATCCGCGCCACCCGCGGTTGCTCTTGGGGCGCCCCATCGGCCTCTGGCGAGCGGCCTTGGCCAGCGCGCTGCGCTACCGCCTGGCGCGTTTGGTGGGCGGGCCGCGCGCCTGGGTGGCCGCCATGACCCGCGCCGCCTACGTGCGCGGCAACCTGGCTGGATATCGGCGGGAGGGCGGGCCGCCGGCGGGGTGAGGGCGCCGCGTCCAGCGGCGCCGCGCGGGCCACGCGGTTTGCATGGGAAACGGCTTCCGGTGTAACGTGCGGATCAGCGTCACGGCGCGATGGAGTCGCAGGGTATCCGAGGGGGAACGCCGCATGCGTACGCGGTCGTTATCGGTTGTGCTTCTCGCGGTGGCGTGCGCGGCTTTTTCGTCCTGCGGGAAGCCGCCAAGCCAGGCGAAGAAACGTGCTGAGGCGCAAACCGCGGAACAAGCGCGGGCCGCCGCGGCGGTGGCGACGGACACGACGGCGCCGGCGCCGGAGCGACTTCTCGACGCCCGTCGCGCGTTCAAAACGCGGCTCACGAAGAAACTCAAGAACAACGACCCTCTTCCCACGCCGCCTGAAGACATCCTTCGGATCATCAAGTATCGTTCCCCCGCGGGAACGATGCGCGCCTATCTCAGTCCGGCGCCCAAAGAGGGAGGAAAGCACCCGGCGATCATCTGGATCGCCGAGAAAATCGTCGCCGACCAGGGCGCGACACTCGCCATTTCGTTCACCTCCCGCGAATTGCAGCGCGCGTTTCGCCGATAGGGAACCGCGTCCGTGGGAGAGAGAAGCCGCGCGCCCAGTGGTGAGAAACCGCCCTACGACACCACCCGCGAACCACGGCCCAGCAGCAGCGCGGCCGGGGCCAGCAGCGCCACGGCCACTGATGTACGAACTGGTCCGCGCGGCTTTTCGTCGTCATCGCCGGCACGCGCGGTCGGCGCGGGGTATTCTTTCAGTGGAGAGGTTCGTCCACCCCGCCGCGTGCCGGGCTGACCTGACCGCGGCGCGCGGTGGACCGGCCTTTCCGTTGCATGCGCGGTCCGTTTAGGGTTCCATCTTGCGCTTGGCGGCGCAACATGGGCGGGGGGGGAGGGTCCGCCTCGCGGGCGCTTCGGCAGCCCGTCGGTGAAGTCGCGGCGGGCCGTTAACGGGGCGATCTCGCGGACCAGCGTCCGCCAGGCGGTGCGCCTATGGGTCGTCTCGCGATCTCCATCCTGCTGGCGGCGGCGGCGTGCACGGGCGTTGGTGGTTGCACCAACGGCGCGGTGACGGGGGCGCCGCTGCTCAACCTGTCGCTGGGGCTGGCGGTGATGACGCCGTCGTCCGGGTCGATCACCGGCGGCACGGACGTCACCATCCGGGGCGCGAACTTCACGACCGGCGCCGACACGACGGTGACGCTGGGCGGCGTGGAGATGTTGAACGTGGCGGTGGTCGACACCGCGACCATCACGGCGCGCACGCCGGCCGGGACGGCGCTGGGGGCGGCCGATCTCGCGGTGCGCAACTCGCGCGGGACGGTGCGCGTCCCCCGCGCGTTCGTCTACGAGATCAGCGCCGCCATCGCGGCGATCACGCCCAGCCAGGGGCCGGTGTCGGGCGGCACGGACATCGCCGTGCGCGGCAGCGGGTTCACGGCCACGCAGGACACGGTGCTGACCATCGCGGGCCGGGAGGTGACCAACCTGAACGTCACCGGGCCGACCACGCTCACCGCCACCACCCCCGCCGGCCCGGGGCTGGGGGCGGCGGACGTGCGGATCCGGAACGCCAACGGCACGGCCGCGCTCGCGGCCGGCTTCACCTACGGCGTGGCGGTGGCGGTGAGCGGTGTCAACCCGGCCCGCGGGCCGGTGGCCGGAGGCACGAGCGTGCTGCTGTCGGGCGAGGGGTTCACGAGCAGCAGCGACACGGCGGTGTCGTTCGGGGGGGTGCGGGCGGCGAAGGTGGAGGTGCTCGACAGCCGCACGCTGCTCTGCGCCGCCCCGGCCGCGGCGGCGGCGGGGGTGGTCGACGTTTCGTTGACGAACTCCAATGGTTCGACGCAGGCGCGCGGGGCCTATGGCTACGAGAGTCTGGTGTCGTTCGCCGCCATCGCTCCGGCCCGCGGACCGATGGGCGGCGGCACGCCGCTGTTGATCACCGGCGCCGGCTTCACCAACGCAGCCGACACCACGCTCACCATCGGCGGCCAGCCGGTGACCAACCTGAAGGTGATCAGCGACACGTCGATCACCGCCACCGCGCCCCCGGGGGCGGCGGGGGCGACCAACGTGACGCTTGCCAATTCCAACGGCCCGGCCACGCTGGTGGGCGGCTACACGTATGAGAACGGCGTGGTGGTAACGGGTGTCTCGCCGGCCTCCGGCCCGCCGGCGGGGGGCACGAACGTGACCATTCGCGGGGGCGGATTCACGGGCGCGGCGGTGGTGACGATCGGCGGCGCGCAGGCCACCAACGTGACGGTGGTGGACGCGCAAACCCTCACGGCCACCACGCCGCCGGGGGCGGCGGGAAGCGTGTTGGTGGCGGTGAGCAGCAACGTCGGCTCGTTCACGCTGGTGGGGGGGTACGTGTACGCCTCGGCGATGGCGATCACGGGCGTCTCGCCGGCGTCCGGTCCGCTCACCGGCGGGCGGACGGTGGCGATCACCGGCGCGGGCTTCACGGCGGCGGGGGACCTCACGGTGACGTTCGGCGGCGCGCAAGGGACGGACCTGAGCGTGCTCTCGGCGACCACGGCCTCGGTGGCGGTTCCCGCCGGCGCCGCGCTGGGGGCGGTGCCGGTGGTGGTGAGCAGCGCCATGCTGGCCGACACGCGCACGCTGGCCGCCGGCTACCGGTACGTGGACGCCGTGCGGGTGACGTCGGTGTCGCCGGCCAGCGGCAACCAGGCAGGGGGCGCGGTGGCGGTGATCGCGGGGGAGGGGTTCACGTCGTCAGCCGACACGGTGGTGACGTTCGGCGACGCGCGGGCGCAAAGCGTGGTGGTCTACGACGCCACCCGGCAGAGCGCCGTGATCCCGGCGGGGCTGGCGTTGGGCGCCGTCGACGTGCGGGTGCAGAACGGCAACGGCGCCGCCACGCTGGCCGGGGGTTACACCTACGTGCAAGGCGCGTCGCTGGCCGCGGTGACGCCGGCCAGCGGGCCGCTCGCTGGGGGCACGCCGCTGACCATCACCGGCGCGGGCTTCACGTCGGCCGGCGACACCGACCTGCGCGTCGGTGGCCTGCCCGTGACCAACCTGGTGGTGGCCGACGCCGGACGCATGACCGCCACGGCTCCGGCGGGCACTACGGCGGGTGCGGTGACGGTGGCGCTTACGAACCGCAACGGCGCCGCCTCGCTGGCCTCGGCGTACACCTACGTGCGGGTGGTCAGCGCGCAGAGCGTGACTCCCGCCTCCGGCCCCCTGGCCGGCGGCACGCTGGCGGCGGTGAACGGGGAAGGGTTCACCACCGTGGCCGACACCGTCGTGCGTTTCGGCGCCGTCGCGGCCACGCAGGTGCAGGTGGCGTCGGATCGGGTGATGAACGTCGTCGCGCCGGCCGGCCTGGCGCTGGGCGCGGTGGACGTGACGGTGACCAACTCCTCGGGAACCTCCGTGCGCGTCGGCGGGTACGCCTACGCGGCGTCCACGGCGCTCACGACCGTCAGCCCCGCCTCCGGCGTGGTCACGGGCGGCACGAACGTCACGCTCACCGGCTCCGGTTTCACCGGCCCGCCCGACACCACGGTGCGTTTCGGCGACCGGCAGGCGACCAGCGTTACCGTGACCGGTCCGGGCCAGATGACCGTGGTGGCGCCGGCGGGCGGGGCCATCGGGACCGTCGACGTCACCGTGGTCAACGCCAACGGCACGTCCGTTCTGGCCGGGGCGTTCCAGTACGTCTCGGCCCTGGCCATCAACGACTTCAACCCCAAGTCCGGCCCCGTCGCCGGCGGCACGGCCGTGGCCGTCACGGGGGCCGGCTTCGCGGGAGCCAACCTCGCCGTGACGTTCGGGGGAACCGCCGCCGCCTCCGTGACGGTCACCAACGACACGACGATCTCCGCCATCACGCCACCGGGGCCGGTGGGGCTGGCGACGTTGACGGTGAGCGCCTCCACCGGCACGGCCAACGTGCTGAACGGGTTCGGGTACACCTCCACGGTGACGCTCGCCTCCGTCGCTCCCACCCAGGGGCTGGTGAGCGGCGGCGGCACGCTCACGGTCACCGGCTCGGGGTTCACCTCCATCGCCAACACCACGGTGGTGATCGGCGGGCGGTCTGCCGCGGTGAAGAGTCTGCCCTCGTCCACCAGCATGACGGTGGTCGTCCCGGCGGCGTCGGGGCCGGGGCTGGCCGACGTGACGGTGAGCAACAGCAACGGCACGGCGACGCTCGACGACGTGTTCACCTACCAGACCGGCACGGCGATCACCGGGTTGTCGCTCACGTCCGGTCCGCTGGCGGGCGGCACGGTGGTCACGGTGTCGGGCGCGGGGTTCACCACGCTGGGCGACACCACCTGCACCTTCGGCGCGCGGCCCGCCACCGTGCTGCAGGTGAGCAACAGCGCCAGCCTGCTGGTGGTGACGCCCGGTCAGGACGCCTCGGGGCCGGTGGCGGTGACGGTGCGCAACTCGAACGGTGCGGCCACTCTCGCCAACGCCTACACGTACGACGCGCTGGTGGCGATTTCCGCCCTGACGCCGACCGTGGGCCGGTTGACGGGGGGCGTGGTGGTGACCGTCTCCGGGCGCGGGTTCACGACCAAGGCCGACACCACCGTGACCTTCGGCGGCACGGCCGCCACGGTGGTGGCCGTGTCCGCGGGGGCGGTGACGGTGGTGACGCCGGCGCGCGGGGCGGCCGGCGCGGTGGACGTGGTGGTGTCGAACGGGGCGGGAAGCGCCACGCTGACGGCCGGCTTCGAGTACGTTAACCAGGTGACGCTGACGGGCGTGGCGCCCAACAGCGGTTCCGTGGCGGGGGGAACCAGCGTCACGCTCACCGGCACGGGCTTCACCACGCCGACGGACACGTCGGTGCTGTTCGGCGGTCGGAGCGCCGTCGGCGTGCAGGTGACCAGCGCCACGCAGATGGTGGTGGTGTCGCCGGCGGGCGCGGCGGCCGGGGCGGTGGACGTGGTGGCGCTGAACTCGCTCGGCTCGGCGACGGCGGCCGGGGGCTTCACCTACATCGCGACAGCCGCGGCGGCCGCGCCGACGATCACCTCTATCGCGCCAGCCGCCGGTTTCCTGGGCGGGGGGACGGTGGTGACCATCACCGGCACGAACTTCACCACCACGGCCGACACGGTGGTGCTGTTCGGCGGGCGGGCGGCGGCGGGGGCGGTGGTTTCGAGCGCCACGTCGATCACGGCGGTCACGCCGGCCGGCGCGGCCGCGGGGGCGGTGGACGTGCGGGTGGCCAATGCCGCGGGCGACGTGACCAGCGCCGGCGCGTTCACCTACACCCCCGTGACGCTCACGGGCGTGGCGCCGGTCTCCGGCCGGCTCACGGGGGGCAACACGCTCACGCTGACCGGAACCGGCTTCACCACGGCCTCGGGCACCAGCGTGACCATCGGCGGGCGGGCCGCCGGCGGAGTGACGGTGGCCTCGATCACGAGCATGACGGTCGTGGCGCCCTCGGCCGCGGCGGCGGGGGCGGTGGACGTGGTGGTGTCGAACGTCAACGGCACGGCGACGCTCGCGGGCGGCTACACCTACGCCGCGGGCGTGACGGTCACGTCGGTGCTGCCCTCCACCGGCCCCATCCAGGGGGGGTTGACGGTGACGGTGACGGGCACGGGGTTCACGAGCGCGGTGGACACGGTCATCAGTTTTGCCAGCGCGGGGGCCGGGGCCATCACGGTGAGCAGCGCGACGAAGATGACGTGCAAGGTTCCGCAGGGGTCGGGCCTGGGCGCGGTGAACGTCACGGTCACCAACGGCAACGGCGCGGGGACGGTGGCCTCCGGGTTCACCTACACCACGGCGCCGTTCGTGGCCTCCATCACGCCCAGCGCGCGGCTGTTCAATTCGGCGGTGGGCGCGGCGGCGCTCGACGTGGTGATCAAGGGGGCCTCGTTCACCAACAGCAACGACGTGGCGGTGATCATCGGCAAGTCTTCGTCGGGGACGGCGCCGGTGCGGTTCGACGTGAACAGCGTGGTCGCCAACCGGCCGGCGGTGGTGGACGTGAACACCATCAACCTGAAGATTCCGGCTGACCCGCCCGGCGGCGGCCCCTCGTGGGTGCGGGGGGCGAACGACGTCATCGTCGCCACGTCGAACGGCGCGTTCACGCTGGAGAACGGCTTCGCCTTCAGCCTGTTGCAGGACGTGACGGCTGGGGGTGCGCAGTACTCCATCCCGGCCGAGTCCGCGGTGGACGACGTGGGCGGCGACGGCACCTGGGCCGGGGCGGCCGACTTCGACGGTGACGGCGACCAGGACCTGTACATCGTGAACGACGACGACCCCGACTTCTACTTCGAGAACTCCAACGCCCTGGGCACGTTCACCGACGCCAGCGCCAAGATTCCCTCCGGCGCGGGGCAGGTCCTGCAGAACAACAGTGACAAGACCCACACCACCGACGGCGTCATCTACGACTTCGACGGCGATGGGCGGCTCGACCTGCTCCTGGCGCGCCACTCCAACCGCACCTCGGTCATTCTTCTCAACCATCTGAACCAGGTCCCCTCGCGCTGGGACGGCCAGGAGTTCGACGCCGTGACCCGCGACACGGAAGGCGTGGCCATCGGCGACGTGCAGGGCAACGGCCGGCAATGGATCTTCTTCGGCAACGACGCCGACAACAACCGCCTCTTCGAGATGACCGCCTCCATGACGTTCGTCGAGCGCACGGCGCTCATGCCCGACCTTGGCGACACCGAGAACTCCATCGACGGCATCTTCCTGGACGTCGACGCCGACGGCGACCGCGACCTCTTCGTCGCCAACAACAACGCCGCCGACTTCCTCTTCATCTGGAACCAGGCCACCAACACCTTCAACCAGCGCGCGCTCCCGGCCGTGGCCAACAACGCCTCGATGCAGCCCAGCTCCGGCGACTTCGACGGCGACGGCGACCTCGACATCGTCGTCCCCAAACACGCCGACGGCGTCTGCGACCTCTGGATGAACGACGGCCAGGGGAACTTCACCAACGAGGCCTCGTTCCGCCTGCCCCAGGTGAACACCATTACGGAAGAGGTCGGCGTGGCCGACTTCGACCGCGACGGCGATCTCGACTTCCTCCTGGCCAACGGTACAATCGGCACCCTTCGCCAGAACAAGATCTACATCAACAACGGCGCCGGCATCTTCACCGACCACTCGACGTCCTACCTGGAAAACCCCCCGACCGTCCACTCTACCTATGCGCTCTTCTTCGACGCCGACGGTGACGGCGACCTGGACGTCTACGTCACCTGCGACAACAACGCCCAGCAAGCCGACCGCATCCTCCGGAACAACTTCTTCCGCAATAATTGACTAATGGCGCCAGACGCCCCACACGCCCCGGAAGACTACCGCCAGATCAGGCTGGACAAGGCCCGCCGCCTGCGGGAACTGGGAGTAGACCCCTACGCCCGGGACTTCCCCCGCCGCGCCAGCGTGGCCCAGGTGCTGGCCCTGGCCCCGCCTCCGCCACCCGCGCCGGCGGCGGCGGCGGCGACCGCCACCGACGCTCCCGGCGTCAAGGCGGCGCGCCCGCCTGACGGCCCCACGGTGCGCACGGCGGGGCGCATCTGGGCCATTCGCGACATGGGCAAGTCACAGTTCGCCGACCTGCGCGACGCCACCGGCAAGGTGCAGGTCTACGTTAAGAGCAACCTGCTCGGCGAAACCGGTGTCGCCCTCTGGCGTTTGCTCGATGTCGGCGACTTCGTGGGAGTGGAGGGCCGGCTCTTCCGCACCCGCACCGGCGAAGTGACCATCGAGGCGCGCGAACTGGCGGTGCTCACCAAGGCGCTGCGGGCCATTCCCATCGGCAAGACCTACACCGCCGCCGAAGGCGAGGTGAAGTCGGCGGGCGCGCTGCAAGACACCGAAACCCGCTACCGCAAGCGCTACCTCGACCTGGCCGCCAGCGAGCAGTCCATGGCCGTCTTCCAGGCGCGGTCCCGCGTCGTCTCCCGCATCCGGCGCACCATGGCGGAGCGCGGCTTCCTGGAAGTCGAGACGCCGATGATGCACCCCATCCCCGGCGGCGCGAAGGCCCGGCCTTTCATCACGCATCACAACGCGCTGGACATGTCGCTCTACCTCCGCGTCGCGCCCGAACTCTATCTCAAGCGCCTCCTGGTCGGCGGCATGGAGCGGGTCTTCGAGATCAATCGCAACTTCCGCAACGAGGG
>JACQVU010000496.1 GCA_016209585.1 Planctomycetota bacterium | reverse complement strand
CCTCTTTGTCTTCCTGCAAGTCCTTGTTGTAGGCCAGCGGCAACCCCTTCATCGTGGTCAGCAGCGCCAGGAGCCGGCCGAACACCCGCCCGGCCTTGCCGCGCACCAGTTCCGCGCCGTCGAGGTTGCGCTTCTGCGGCATCATCGACGACCCCGTGGTCACGGCGTCGGAAAACTCCACGAACCCGAACTCCCGCGACGACCAGAGGATCAACTCCTCCGCCAGGCGCGACAGGTGCATCATCAGGATCGCGGCCGCGGCCTCGAACTCCAGAATGAAGTCGCGGTCAGCCACCGCGTCGAGCGAGTTCCGCGTCAACCGCGCGAAACCCAGCGCCCGCCGCACCGCCTCCCGGTCCAGCGGAAAGGTCGTGCCGGTGCACGCGCCCGACCCCAGCGCCATCTCGTCCGCCCGCCCCGCCGCGTCGCGCAGGCGAGCGAGGTCCCGCGCCAGCATCTCGCCGTAGGCGCACAGGTGGTGCGCGAAAAGCACCGGTTGCGCCGGTTGCAGGTGCGTGTACGCCGGCATCAGCACGCTGGCGTGACGCTCGGCCGCCGTCAACAAACAGCGGATGAGGGCGTGGACCTGCGCGCGAATCTCGCCGCTTGCCTCCCGCAGGTAGAGCCGCGTGTCCAGCGCCACCTGGTCGTTGCGCGACCGGCCGGTGTGCAGCCGCTTGCCGGCGGGGCCGATGAGTTCGACGAGCCGCCGCTCGATGGCCATGTGAACGTCCTCATCGCCCACCGTGGGCTGGAAGCGCCCCGTCTCCACCTCGCGAGCCACCTGGCGAAGGCCGCGCTCGATGGCGCGGGCGTCGGCGGGCGGGATGATCCCCCGCCGCCCCAGCATGCGGGCGTGAGCGATGGAGCCTTCAACGTCATGCCGCGCGAGCCGGATGTCGAAACCGATGCTCGCGTTCAACCGCTCCACCGCCGGGTCGGTCGGCTCGCGAAACCGTCCGCCCCAGGCCTTGCCGCCCGCCGCGCGGCCACGTCCATCTCCGCCGTTACCCATGGTCGAAAAACCGCTCGATCAGCCGGCGGTAGGCGGACGCGCCGGCGGTGAGGTCGTCGACGAGGATGAACTCGTCGGCGGTGTGAGACTGCTCCGGTTTTCCCGGCCCGACGATGACGCCGGGCGATTCGCGCGCCCAGAAGAGGTCGGAGATGCCGCCGAAGCCGCGCACCGGGGTTCCCAATGCCTCGCGCGCGGCGACCACAATGTCCGCGACCGGGTCGGTGACGATGGGGTGGAAGCGCGACGACTTCACGATCACTTCCGAGCGCACCTTCGAGCGAAAGACCTCCAGCGTGCGGTCGTTGCCGTAGTTCGGAATGGTGCGCACGTCCCAGGTGATCTCCACCAGGTCGGGCACGACGTTGGCCTTCACCCCGCCGGAGATCATCGTGGGCACGACCGTCGTGCGGCCCAGCAGCGGATGTTCGCCGGGCAGCGCCGCGGCCACCTCCTCGCCCGCCAGCGCGTCGCGGGCGGCGGCGAGCAGCGCGTTCTCGCCCTCGTGCGGCCGGGAGGCGTGGCACGCCCGACCGCGCGCCCGCGTGACCAGCCGCAACAGCCCGCGCTGGCCGACGCAGATGGCCAGGTCGGTCGGCTCGCCCACCACCACCGCCGCCGGAAGGCCGTGGCGCTGGCGGATTTCGCCGATGAACTTCTCAAGCCCCTCGCCGCCGGTCTCTTCGTCGCAGGTGGCGGCCAGCAGGAGGCGCCCGCGCGCCTCGTCGAACGCCGCTCCGAGGAAGGCCGCGCACATCGCCGCCAGGCAACCTTGAGCGTCGGTGGCGCCCAGGCCATGCACGCGGCCTTCCGCTATCTCGCCGCTGAAGGGCTGGCGCGTCCACGACGGGCTGTCGGGCACCGTGTCGGTGTGGGTGTTGAGCAGCAGCGCCTGCGGGCCGTGGCCGCGCGCCACCAGCAGGTTGCGCCCCTCCACCACCGGCGCGGCGCCCCGCTCGCGGAAGAAGGCCGCCAGGAACGCCACCTTCTCCGCTTCATGCTTCGAGATCGACGGAATGGCCAGCAGCCGGGAGAGGAGGGCGACGACGTCGACGGGCGCGCGGGCGGACATCGGACCGAGGCGTGGGCTACTGGACAAACGGAATGTTGAGCGCGCCCGTGACGGAGCGGAGCGCATCCAAGAGGTCGCGGGGACGGTCGGTGGTTCCCCGGATGGTGTGCAACGCCGCGCCCGCGACCAGAGTGATCTCATACGCCACCGGCCCCCGCCGTTTGAAACGAATTTCGGCGATCTCTTCCCAGGAAAACTCCCGGAACCGCGTGGCCCACTCCGCCCGCAGCCCCTCCCCGGTGATCTGGAGCCGCCGCGCGCGCGGATGCGCGCCGGACGCCAGACCGACGACGAGCAGCGCCACCGGCACGGCCAGGCCCGGATTCAGCGCCACCTCCGCCGGGCCCACGACCCACGCCGCCAGGAGCATCGCCCCCAGCGCCAGCACGCCTCCCGCGGCCAAGCCGCTGCCGGTCTGGTCCAGCACGGCGTGCGTCCCGGCCAGCAAGGGGCCGACACAGAGCGCCGCCGCCAGCAGGTCGAGGCGGCGGGTCCATGCCGAGAGACCGACCAACGCCAGGAACGCGCCGCCCCCCGCGAGAACGAAACCGAACGCCTCGCGGCGGGAGCACTCGAACGCCACGGCGCTCATGGCGGCGCCGGCGATCATTCGGGCACGGGCGGCACGCGATTGCTCTTGCCGATCTCGCCCTGCGCCACTTGGGCCTTCACCACCAGCACCTTGGCCAGTTGGACGTATGGCTCCAGCGCCTCGATGCGGGCGAGCGTGCGCTCGCACCCCTCAACGTCGCCGTGCGCCGCGAGCGTCTTCATCTCCATGATGTCGGCCAGGATCAGGTTCTCGGCCTCGGAGATCGGCGGCCGATCCTCCACGTCCCGCGTCTGGATGTTGATCAACATCTCCAAACGGCGCTGGTCGAGATAGCCCTTGGAGACCAGCCACCACCCCAGGTGGCGGGCCTTCCCGTCAGCCTCCTTGGCGTGGAGGCACTCTTCCACCTGTTTCTGCGTGGCGAACCCCGCGTTCACCACGAGCAGGCTGAAGAAATCGTCGTCGAATGAGGCCATACCGGTCGCTGGTGGATGGGGGAAGACGCGGTCGCCGGGGGCTGACGGTGACGCGAATATCGCCGATCCTGAAGAAAAAGTCCACCGGCGAGCCACGCCAAGCGAACGCGGCGGGGCGCCGACGCCCGCGCCGGTGAGGGTGAGGGAGTGAGGGAGAAGCTGCGGTTTCGACCTCACGCGTCGGCGTTCGGGCCGAGCAGCGCGGTCACGAGTTCATCGATGCGATTCAGTTCATCGGTCAACGCCAGCCGAACGGCGGTTCGACGCGCGCCGATGGCCTTGCCCTTCAGCGTCTTGCGAGCCTCTTCAGCCGCGTGGGCGCATCGAAGGCCGAGCGCGGCGAGCGTCGCGTGGGCCTTGCGCTTCGGCTGGAACTCGGGGATCGGCAGGTCCAGAATCTTCTTGTGAATATCCCTCTCTCCAAGCAAGCCGCGGGATTGGAACGGCTTCACCATTTTTGCGACAACCGCCGCGTTGAGAACGGCGCAGAGATAGGCTGCCTCGTCGCTGTTGTCGGTTTCGAAACGATACGTCTTGTGATCGGTCACGAACACCGACGAAAGCGAGCGGCGATCGATCCACGCCGCCACCGGGTGCGTACCAGACGCCGCGTACAGGACCACGTACCGCTTCCCGAACCGCTGGGAGGTCGCGCCCTTGTTGTAATCGATACGGTCAAGCACTGCGGTCGTCCTCTCGCTGGCCGCGGCCTTCTTGTGCTCTTCCCACGCCTTCTCCACCTCACCGAAATACCGCGCGGTGAGCACCTGTCCCTCGTCGCGAAGTCGCCGGCTCGTCAACAGGCGCGGCGTTCCCGCGCGTTTGCCCGACGGAAGAAGGAGCGGAAGGACGACGTCGGCCAGGTCGCCGTCGGTGGCGAACGGCAGAAGATGTTTCGCCAGAGCGGACTTGAAGATGAACCGGCGCGCCACCTGTCCTTTGAAACGAAGCGCCTTCCACGGTTCCTTGGCCGTGCGAGCCTGTTCTTCGTCGGTCTCGACCCACACCTCGGCTTCCATCTCTTTCGGCAGGCCACCGGGAACGCGAACGAAAAACGCGTTGCGCGGCACGATGGTCGCGCCCTGGAAGAACAACGGCGCGTAGTGCGACGGTTCACTCGTTTGAAGAGCCGTCGCCTCGTCCGTCCACGCGCTCCGCTTGCCCATGCGCGCCAGCCGCCAGGTCGTCTTCTTGCGATGAAGGCGCTTCTCGACTTCCGCCCGCGGCGCTTCCCGTTGAGAGAGTCGCCCTTCCATGCGCTCGCCCGGGATTTCCTCCCGCGTCTCTTTGGCGCGGAGCGACGTTTTCGCGAAGACCACGCATGCCGGCACGTTGAAGAGCGGCGTCACGTCGCCCAGGTCCCACACCTTCGTGACGCGGAAGTGCTTGGCGTCCGGCCCGTCCGGCCCTTCCCGGAACTTCTGGTGCTGATCGGCGGAGAAGAGCGAGCGCGGCATCACCATCGCCAGGCGCCCGGTCTTGCGCTTGGTGTAGTACTTCGCGGCGTGCAAAAGGAAGGTCGTGGCCAGTTCCGTCTGCGTCCGCAAACTCGATAGGTTCGAGCAGACGCCGTACCGCTCCACCGCGAACGCCTCCATCTTGCGTTTGTACTTGGGGTTGGTGACGTACCGGAACGAGAGCCACGGCGGATTTCCCACCACCATGTCGAAACCCGTGCTTCCCGCCAGCAGCGGCCGGTAGAAGTTGCGGGCGATGAAGGCCCAGATGGTGTTCTGCCCCTGCCGCGCCAGTTCCCCCATCTGCGTACCCAGCATCCGAATCGACGTGACAATCTGCTCCAGGTTGACGCGCTCCGCCTGCCGAAAATCCGGCATCATTCGCCGTGCCACGTTGGCGAGGGCGTCGTCGGACATCGACTCCCCTTTCTCCACCTCCTCCGCCACAAGTTTCGCCGTGTCGATGAAGCAGTCGTAGTCAACAGGCGGCACGGGAACCTGCGGGCGCGGCGGTTCGCCGATACGGATGCTCACGCCACCTTCGAAACTGATGGGCCTGGTTTCGTCGCCGCTGGGCGCGACACGCTCTTCAACCATGGAGTCGGCCAGGTACACCGGCACGACGATGCGGTGGTAGCCATGTCGGGCCGATTTGCCAAGCGCGAGCAAGTAATTGGCCCGAGCGACCGTCACCGCCAGCGGGTGAATGTCGAACCCCATGACGCGGCTCATGATCAACTTGGCCACGTCGGGTGGATCGTGTTGCTCCGCCAGCGCCTCCTTGATGCGCCGGATGACGGCCATCAGGAAACTCCCCGATCCACATGCGGGGTCCAGGATCGACGGCACGCCATACTCGAACGCCTCGTCCGGGAGCATCTCCTCAACCACTTTCGCGCAGAGCCAGTCGGGGGTGTAGTACTCGCCCAGGTCGTGGCGGTCCTTGGGATCGACCAGTTCCTCGTAGAGCACCTTCAAAACGTCGGCGTGCAGGAGGCGCAGGTCGTAGGCGCGCAGGTCACTGAAGAGCCGCGTCCAGCCGGTCTTGAGCACGGTGGACGCGGCGGGCTTGAGAACCCAGTGGAACACGTCGCGATCTTCCGCCCCCTGGATGCCAAGCCGGGTGAAACTCTCGCCCGTTATCACGTCGCGGACGACGGCGCTCACGTCGCGGCCGGCCGTTTCGCCGACGAAGGCGGCCCAGACCATGAACTTCGAGAGGCACGCGAGGTAGGTGTGCGTGCAGTAGAGCCGGTCGCCCTCCTTCCCCTCAGCCACCTTCTCGCCGTAACTGAACTGCAGGAACTTGGCCCACTGGCCGCGCGCCAGGCGCGCGTCGGAGTCGCTCTTCACCAGCGCCCACGCCTCGCCCAGTAGCCGGCTGAGCGTGCGGAACGCCACGCTCTTACCGCCGAAATCCCGTTGGAAGGCGGCGGGCGTCGGCTCGCGATCTCCCCCCTGGAGCAGCGTGCGATGAATGAACCAGAAGAAGTCGTTCGCGGACTCGGGCGTGGGCGACAGGCGCAGCGAGTCGCACAACTCGAGGTCGACGTTGTCGACGGAGGCGACGCCGGGTTCCCGGAACCAGAGCCGATATCGCTCGAACGTGAGGCCGTCGGTGGCGATCCCGGTGAAGGGAATGTCGTCCAGTTTCAGGTCTCGCGCCAGCCCGGCGGCGTAGGCGCGCATCTCGTCGCGCGCCGTGGCGCGATCCGCTTCGAGATCGACCTTGAACTCGATGATGGCTGAGCCGAGCATCGCGTCGACGCGGCCCTGGCGCACGATGCCCGCCGCGCCGACTTCGTACGTTACTCCCCGCTCGAAAGAGGCTGAGAAGTCCGCCCCCCGCCTGGGGTTGTCGTCGAACGCGCGCTGCAGCAGGTTCGAAAACAGATCGCGTCGCCCCGCTTCGCTTTTCACGCGAGCGACGTTGCCGGCGTACTCGACGATGACCTGGATCGCTTCCTCGTGACGCCCCATCCCGCCTCGCCGCGCGCCTGCGGCGCCCTGTTCCCCACGAGGTTCTTCTGCGCCCGGCCGGGGAATATACCGGGGCCGGCGACCGATAGCACCCCGATTTCCGCGGCGAGGGGAACGCGCCCGCCATTCCCGCCTTTCCCGCCATTCCCGCCATTTCCGCCCCCAATTCCCGCGCCGAGGGGAACGCGACCGGCGTCGGCCGGGCTTGGCGGGCCTGGCGTCACCCGCCGGCCAGTTGGCCGCAGGCGGCTGACACGTCATCGCCCCGGCGCCGGCGCACCGTGCACCGGATGCCGCGGCGACGCACCTCGCGCTGGAAGCGCGCGATGGCGTCGCCGGCCGGCGGCCGGTAGGGCAGGCCGACCACGGGGTTGGCCGGTATCAGGTTCACGGTGGCACGGTAGCGCTTGACCAGCCGGGCGAGGGCCTGGGCTTCGTCTTCCGAGTCGTTCACCCCCGCCAGCAGAATGTACTCGATGAGAACCTCGCGGCCGCTCTTCTCGAAGTAATACCGAATCGCCTCCATCAGTTCGTCCAGCGGCACGCGGCGCGCGGGCGGGATGATCTTCTCGCGCAGCGCGGCCGTGGGCGCGTGCAACGAGAGCGCCAGGTGCACGCCCAGGCCGGCGTCGGCCAGATCGCGGATGCGCGCCGGAATGCCCACCGTGGAGACCGTGATCCGCCGCGCGCCCAGGCCGCACCCCTCCTCGGCCGTGAAGAGGCGCATCGCCGACAACAGGTTGGCGTAATTGAGCAGCGGCTCGCCCATGCCCATCATCACCACCCGGTTCACCCGCCCGGCTGGGCTGGCCGCGCCGTTGGCCATCACCACTTGCGCCACCATCTCGCCCGCCGTCAGGTTGCGCGTGAAGCCGGCGAGGCCGCTGGCGCAGAAGAGGCACCCCATGGCGCACCCCACTTGCGAGGAGACGCACAGCGTGCGCCGGTCGCCAGCCGGGATCAGCACCGTCTCCACGCCGTGTTCGTCCCGCGTGCGGAAGAGGAACTTGCGCGCGCCGTCCGCCGAGAGGTGCTCGCGCTCGATCGCCAGCGGCGTCACGGCCCCATCGTCCGCGAGACGCCGGCGCAGCCCCTCCGGCAGGTTGGTCATCCGAAGCGGATCGGTGACCCCCGCGCCGAAGACCCACTCGCGCACTTGCCGTGCCCGGAAGGGAGGCTCCTCTGCCAGAAGCGGATGGCGGCCCCACTCCGCGGGCGCAAGGTCCAGCAGCGTCGGCGTCGCGCCAGCCTTGAGATCGGCGGGGTCGCACGGGAGAGCGGTGGCGGGGTCCATGGTCGTCCCGCGAACATTGTGCGCCGACGACGAACCGGGAACCACTCTCTGGTCGCCGGCCAGCGGCACACGGATCGCGCGCGCTGGGGCGTCGCCTGGGGCCGTTCACCACGCCGGCTACCGGCCGGTGGCGATGCCCGTGAACCGACTCTCAGTGATAGGGAGACGCGCGGCTGGCCCATCCGCCCCAGGTTCGCCGGCGGCGGATGCCCAGCCTATGTCGGCCGGATCGGCTGCGCGGATGGCGCCGGCTTCAAGCGCCCGGCGCGAGTGTGCATGAACCAGACCAGCGGCACGACGCCGCCGACCACGAATATGGCGCCGCCCACCGCCCGCAGCCAGGTGAGCGTCTGGAAGGCGGGGGCGTTGATGAAGTCTTGCGAGCGCGCCCGCCACAGGCCGCCCTCGAGCACCGCCCAGAGTTGCAGGAGGCCGGCGGGGAAGGTGTCGAGCAGGACCATGAGCAGCAGGCCGATGTTCAACGCCCAGAACGCCACGCGCAGCAGGCGGGCGGGCCAGGCCGTCGGCTCGATCAGGTGTCGCACGCAGAACAGCACCCCCGCCAGCGACAGGTTGCCATACACGCCCATCAAGGCGGCGTGGCCGTGGTTCACGGTCAGGTAGGTGCCATGTTCATAGTAGTTGACGATGGGAAGATTGATGATGAAGCCGAACACCCCCGCGCCGAAGAAGTTCCAGAAGTTGACGCCGATGAGGAACAGGAACGGCTCCGTCAGCCCGAAGGCCGCGAGGTTGGGGGCGAGGCCGGCGTGCTTCAACGCCTCGACCGGCATCTGCCGGAACTTCCACGCCTCGTAGGTCAGAAGGATCAGGGGAATCACCTGCATCGTCGAGAAAACGCTGCCGATGGCCAGCGTCTCTACCGGCTTGGCGTTCCAGTAGAAGTTGTGCGCGATGCCCAGGAAGCCGGATCCGAGGAACAGGAGCACCGCCAGGAAGACCACGCGCTGCGCGGCGGCGCGGCTGACCAATCCCATGGAAAAGAGGAAGTAGCCGACCAGGACGGTCGTGAAGACCTCGAAGAAACACTCCGCCCACATGTGGATGACGCACCAGCGCCAGAAGTCGGCGATGACGAAATTGGTGCGCGGGCCGGCGACGAACGAGGAACAGAAGAGCAGGACGATGGCGGCCACCGAGTAGGTCATCCAGTGCGCCAGGGTCCACGGCGATCGCCCCGACAGCGCCGGCCGCAACCCGCGGAAGACGATCACCGCCCAGAGGATGAGCGCCGCGAAGAGCAGCGCCTGGAACACCTTGCCGAGTTCCACGAACTCCCACCCCTGGTTCCCCAGAAGCCGCCAGTACTCGCCCAATGCCCCCATCGGCCCCAGAATCCCCCCGCCCACGGCGCCCACGGCGACCACCACCAGCATCCAGAACAGGAGGTTGACCAGCCGCGTTTGCCCAGCCGGTTCCCGGCCCGCGATGCGCGGCAGCACGAAGATTGAGGCCCCGATCCAGCAGGTGGAGATCCAGAGCACCGACAGTTGCACGTGCCACGACCGCGTGACCGGAAGCGGCAGGGCCTCGCGCACGTCGAAGCCGAAGAAGCGGGTGAAGTTGACGAAGTCATGGATCGTCAACACGCCGGCCGCCACCTGGACCAGGAAGAGCGCCACGGCCGCCGCGAAGAACTTGTAGGTGGCGCGCTGGGTGGGCAGCGGCGCGAACGACGCCACCCGCTCGGCGGTCGCCAGGTCGGCGACTTCTCCCCGCTGCCAGCCGGCCGCCTGCTCGAACCGGCCGTAGAAGTAGAGCACCAGGCCGACGCCAAAGATGAGACCAAGCGCGCCGCACACGCTCCAGAACAGCACGCTGGGGCCGGGCACGTTGCCGGCCTCGGGATCAAACGGCCAGTTGTGGGTGTAACTCGCTTCATAGCCCGGCCGTTGCGTCGACGCTACCCACGCGCTCCAGAAAAAGAACGCGGTGAGGTCGTGGATCTCGTTCTCATCCCGGATGTAGTTCGCGGGTTGGAACGCGGTCTGCCCCCCCTGGGCGAAAAAGCGGCGGTAGTGGGCCGTCAGATCGTGGAACGCCGCGACCCGCGCCGGCGAGAGGCGCGCGGTGTTCGTGGCGGGGTCGTAGGTGTTCTCCTTGAGTTCCTTCCCCGCGCGGACCCGCGCGCCATCCGCCGCGCCGTCCGCGTCTCCCGCGCCGGACGGCGCCGCGGAGGCCGTGTACGCCCGGATGAGCGACGCCGCGACCTGGTGAAGCGCGTCAGCCGTGAAGTCCGGGCCGCGCATGCCGCCGTCGCCGAACATGCTGCCGTACTGCATGAGGGCGTATTTCTGGAAGACCTGCTGGCCGGCGAGCACCTGCTCCGCCGGGACCACGACGCGGCCCTCGGGGTCGGTGAAGTCGGGGATCGGCGGAGCGCCCTGGTAGGTGCTGACGCCCATGACCAGCACGCCGGTGGCGCCGGCGACCATGACGGCCAGGATCGGCATCCACCAGTGGCGTTCGTGCATGGGGAGGGGGTTCGGACGACGGCGGGGGTCAGGAGTTAACGATATACTGACTAAAAGACTATTTTATCACTTCACCATGAAGTTGTTAACACCTCCGCGCCGGAAAAGTTTCGGAAATTCTCCGCTACCATGCGCCCCGACGCCGGGTTCCATGAAGAAACGCCACCGCGCGCCGCGACCGGCCGCGCCCCCGACAAAGGCAAGCCATGCCACGCGAGAAACACCTTCTCCGCCTCGCCTTCCTCGCCGCCGCGATCGCCGCCGCCGGCGCCGGCGGCGCCGCCGCCCAGGAAGAGGCGCCGCCCACCGCGACGCCGGCCCCGGCCACCGCGCCCGCGGCGCCAAATGAGGAGCGCGAGTCGCGCGAACTCACCCGCACCGGCACGCGCGACTATGCCACGCCCCTGAATGAACGGGAGCGCGCCCAACATCTCCTCTCGCGGCTCACCTTCGGCGCCACGCCCGAGCTGATTGAGGAAGTGGTCAAGAAGGGCATCGACGCCTGGCTCGACGAACAGTTCAAGGGCAACCTCCCCGAACCGGCGACGCTCGCCAAGGCCCTCGCCGAGCGCAAGACCCTCGCCTACTCGGCCGCGCAGGCGATCGGGGAACTTAACCCCAGGGACCAGACCCTCTCGCAGGCTGAGCGCAACCGGCTGCGCAACCTGGCCGTGGAGGAGGTGCGCGAAGCCGCCCTCCTCTTCGCCGTCTTCTCCCCCAACCAGGTCCGCGAGGTGCTCTGCGACTTCTTCCGCAACCACTTCGCCATCGACCTGCGCAAGGACGCCTGCAAGTACTTCGGCCCCTCCTATGATCGCGAGGTGATCCGCGCCCACGTCTTCGGCAAGTTCGGCGGCATGCTCGTCGCCTCTGCCAAGCATCCTGGCATGCTCGTGTTCCTCGACAACTTCCTCTCCCGCCGCCCGCTCGAAGAATATGAACTCGACGCCATCCAGCGCGGCCGGCTGCTCAGCAAGCGCCGGCGCGACCTCACCGACGAAGACCGCGCCCGCGCCCTCGAACAGCGCGAGATCGCCGCCCAGAAAGGGCTGAACGAGAACTACGCCCGCGAACTGCTGGAACTTCACACCCTGGGCGTCGACAACTACTACACCCAGCAGGACGTCATCCAGGTCGCCCAGGCGCTCACCGGCTGGACGCAGAAGGGCGGCCTCTTTTATTTCGACAAGAACATGCACGTCCCCGGCGACAAGACCTTCCTCGGCGTGACCATCCGCAACAACCCCGCCGACGGCATCAAGGAAGGGGAGCAGGTGCTCAACATTCTGATTCATCACCCGGGCACGGCGCGCTTCCTCTCCTGGAAACTCTGCCGCTGGCTGGTGAACGACGATCCCCCCGACGACCTGGTGAAGCGCGTCGCGGCCGTGTTCCGCGCCTCGTCGGGCGACATCCCCACCGTGGTGCGGGCCATCGTGAAGGA
This sequence comes from Planctomycetota bacterium, assembly GCA_016209585.1. Classification (GTDB taxonomy): domain Bacteria; phylum Planctomycetota; class UBA8742; order JACQVU01; family JACQVU01; genus JACQVU01. Next base: position 1,562 of record JACQVU010000496.1, on the reverse strand, counting down.
CAAGGAGTTCTTCAACCCCGCCAACTACCAGGCCAAGTTCAAGCGGCCGTTCGAGTTCACCGTCAGCGCCCTTCGCGTCTCCCGCGCCGAAGTGGCCGACCCCAAGCGCCTGCTCGGCGCGCTGGCCCTCATGAACGAGCCGATCTACCAGTGCGACGACCCCACCGGCTTCTACGACCAGGCCGAGGCCTGGCGCGACGCCGGCGCCATGGCCACCCGCTGGCAGATCGCCGTGGGCCTGGCCGTGGGCGCCGGGAAGGCGGCGGCCGCCAAGGTGGGCGACTCGTTCTGGAAGGAGATCACCGGCGACACGCCCGCCAAGTGGATCGCTCAGGTCGCGGCCCGCGTCTGCCCCAGCGGCATCACGCCGCGCACCGAGAAGGCCATCCGCGACGCCCTCGTTGAGCGGGGCGCCACGAGCGACGTGCGCTTCGCCGGGCCGCTCATCCTCGGTCTCCTGCTCGGCTCGCCCGAATTCCAGAAACAATAGGCCGAGGCGGCCAGGCGCTGCCCACCGGCAACCGACAACCCAGAACCCAGAACCCAGAACCGATACCCATGAACCGTCGCGACTTCCTCAAGGCTTCCCAGGTTGGCCTGCTCGCCGCCGGTGTCGGCGCCGGCCCGCTCGTCGTCGCGCGCCGGGCCTTCGCGGCGCCTCCGCCTCCACCCCCGCCCACGCCGCTGAAGAAGCCGGTGCTGGTGGCCATTTTCCTGCGCGGGGGCATGGACCAGTTGAACGTCATCGTTCCCCACGGCGACAAGAACTACTACGACCTGCGCCCCTCGATCGCCATCCCCAAGGCCGTCCCGGAAGGCGGCGACGAAGGCGACGCCGTCATCGCGCTCGACAAACAGTGGGGCCTGCACCCCGCCATGCAGCCGCTGCGGCCCTTCTACAAATCCGGGCGGTTCGCGGCCGTGGTGAACGCCGGCTCGCCGCACGGCACGCGCTCGCACTTCGACGCCCAGGACTTCATGGAGTACGCCGCCCCCGGCCTGCGCACCGTCCGCGACGGCTGGCTCAACCGCTACCTGCAACTGAGCCGCGCGAAGAACGGCAAGGAGGCCGAACTGCGCGCCCTGGCCATGCAGAACCTCCTCCCCCGCTCGCTGCGCGGTTCCTACGCCGTGGCCGCCGTCCCCCGCACCATCGAGGCGGCGCCCGAACCGGAGAAACCCGCGGCCGGCGCCGGCCGCATGCGCGGCAATGACCGTCAGGCGCTCCGGAACCCGCTGGCCATCTTCGACGACTTCTACGGCGCGACCGCCGCCGAGGTCGACACCGCCACGCTCATCGACGACCTGTTGGCCGAGGGCAAGCCGGCCGCGAAAAAGGCCCCCGCCGCCGCGGAAACGCCGGAGATGTCTTCCGAGCGGACCGACCCGGTCTTCCAGACCGGGCGCGAGACGGTCGTCAAGTTGCGCGACGTGCAGGCCATTCTCAACCGGCCCGACTTGGCTTCGGCGGCGCAGTACCCCAGCGGCGCGAACCGCGGCCGCTACGCCTTCGCCGAGGCGCTGGCCGACATCGCCAAGGTGATCAAGGCCGACGTGGGCCT
>JACQVU010000487.1 GCA_016209585.1 Planctomycetota bacterium | reverse complement strand
TGATATTACGCTCGGTCCACTGTATTCTGGTCAGAAGTCCATCAAGTTTCCGGAAGTTCCAGACCAGGCTGGCCCCACGCGCGAACACACCATGAAGGCCTTCGCGGACAAGAACGGCAATAACGCTCTCGACCCCAACGAGGCGGTGATCTCCACCAAGGTGAAGGTGACGCGCATCGCGCTGAAGGAGTTCCGCGCGGTCGACACCACTTCGGGCCAGAAGGGCGGGAAAACGAACGAGGCCGTGGCGAAGCCGCCCGTGGGCACGGATTCGTTCGCCATCTGTTTGGAAGCGCCCGTGGAGTTGTCGGTGGTCACCCAGCCCGCCGGCAAAGAGGCCAAAGTGAAGTACGCCATCACCACGAACCCCGGCAACGGTGGCGCTCCCGCCAGCGGCGGATTCGGGGGGGGGAAGCCGGTGGTGAAGTTCGCGGTCCCGGAGGTCTACTACATTACGGCATGGGTGGACTCCAACGACAACAACGCCCAGGATCCGGATGAACCTCGGCTGGGTGTACAGGTTCGGGCGGCGCGGATCGTGGCGATCCGCGCCTCGTCTGGGGGCCAAACGGTACAGGATGTCGATCCGACCAGGGAACAGGCCGCCGGCGACATTCCCGCGCTGATGGTTTGCGTCAAGAAAGGGGACAAGGTTAATGTTTCCGTTGACTACCTGCCGGAACTTGTTGGTCCCACGTTCTCCCCGGACGCCTCCCTCACGGTCGAAGCACAGACTACCGGGGTGCGGGTACAGGTCCACGATGTTGAATCCGCGCGGGTCTTCACCGACCGTGCCGGCTCGGTGGTGCTGCGCGCGCGCTGCGGCGCGCGGGAGGATTTCGCGGTGCAGGTCTTCGTCGTTGACACGACAATTAAGGTGCACATGGATTTGAACGGCAATCCGGGCGACGGCTTCGAGCAACAGATTGTCTCCGGCTCCACGGTGCAGCAGTACACGGTGACAGAGTACGAAGTGCCCGAACCGCCGGGGTCGCTGGGGGCGGCGACCTACCTCTGGGAAGACACCGTGGCGGGAAACACGGTCGCGTTCGGAACGACTCGCGTGGCCACCGCGACCGAGGTGCGTCTTGGCGTGCATTCGATCCGGTGCACGTTGACGTTTCCCGGGCCGGGCCGCGCCATCACCTCGCAGCCGTTCCTGCTCACGGTGACGGACGCCCTGTTCACTCAGAGCGCCGACCTCTGGTGGTTCAACGGCGAATCGCCGGCGAACTACGCGATCAACGTCACCTTGACTTACACGGGTGCCGCGGCTGGAGTGTTCAATTGGCAGGTGGTGCAGGGCGCCGACAAAGTTGTCCTGAGCGACGGTCGCCGCGACGCTAATCGCATCGTCACCGAGAATTCGCCGACGGTGACGTTGAAGAGCACCTCTCCGAGCGCGGCGGCGCCGACCTTGACGAGGGACATTCGCGTGCGGCTGAATGTCAATGGACCCGCGGCAGGCGTATTTGCGACGGTGGTGCTGGCGCCCGCAAAGCTCACGCACGTCAGCAACGCGCATTTTGCCGTGGCCGGCATTCCGACCGGCTGGGTGACTCGGATTACCTACCGTTGTGATGACCAGTTTAACCGGGTGTTGCCCGCGCCCGTCCCCGTGAATGAACAGTGGCCATCTCGGGACTGGGTTTCCGACTGGACGATCGCGGCTGGTCGCCCAAGTAACGAAAACTGGCCGTCTCCTAGTGAAGCTGGTGGGACTTGGCCGCCAAGTGCGATCCGCGACACGCTAGCAGCCGTTGATGGGTTAGGGACGTTGGTACCCTCCCCAATGGCGCCTGGCGTTCCACTGAACGCCGAGCGCGTTCAACACGTGCGCGGCCACCTATCTGTTGGCAGCACTGCCGCAGGACGCGGGGTACGTCTACTGTCAGACATTCGGTGGCAGTTCTACCGCGACCATGGGTCTCACGAGTGATGTGTCATTTGGCTTCCCGCGCCTTGTTTCTGACAATGCTCGCCGTGGGCGCCTTCGCGGGTGCACCAACCCCGGGGGTCGCGCAAGTGCCGCTAGAGTTGTTTCAGGAAGATGCCAAGGTTGATTCCATTTCGTACTCGTTGACTCATGCCCCAATCGTTCTCGTCGGGCACGTAAATACACTGCACGATACGGGTGACATGGTGCCGTATCGCGACGATCGCGAAACTGTTCGACTCCCCGTGTACGACGTGTATTTCGCCGTGTCTCGAGAGATTCGAGGAAGCTCAGGAGGCTTTGCTACCATTCGCCTTCGGATTGCGCTTGCAACGGGGGTGTTTCTTCTCTCACCTCCTGATCGAGTGGCAGCCGGTGACACGTACATCGTGTGTCTTTCGCCTACCAGCCAAGGGGATCTGTTTGTCCCTTTCAGCCAGCCCCCAACAGGTGATCCTCGCTACTTTTCCCTCCGGCTGCCGGGAAACCTCGATGAGAACCAAGGAGCATCGCACCAACCTCCGAAGGATCCCCTGTCCGCGATTCTACAACGCGCAGTGGACGCGCTGCTCCGCGAACAGGCGACGGAAACAGCGGCGAGTCTGCTTCGTGTGTTTCTGCTTTCAACGCCCCACATTTCCGCGGCCGACGCTCGAAAATATGTGACGCACGCGGAATGTGTCGTTCGCGGTGCCTCTCTGGCCTCACTCGTGTCCCGCGGGTTACCGGAGTTCGTTCCCTTGGCGATTTCCTTCGCTGACTCCGTTTCGTCACACGAGCCTACGATCTCAGCTCACTATCGCATGCTGATCGTCGAGTCTATTCGGCAGATTTCTGAGAGCGCATGTGCACCGGCGTTGCGTGAGGGACTCAGTGCGCAGGCGAAGGATATTCGCTTGGCTTGTGCTTGGGCGCTCGGATCTACGGGTGAGGTGGGGGCTGCGGAAGAAGTCGCGACACTCGTGAGTAATGAGGACCTGTCGCAGGACGACAAACAAGCGTGTTTGCTCGCCCTCGCCCGGTTGTTGGGCCATCCGCGCGCCCCGCTCTACGACGACTTTCGGAAAGCCCCTGAGAAATATCTGGTTCCTTGGAGCCAAATGGCTCCTCAAGAACGGGCACTCAGGTATCCTGAACCCTCTGGGAGCAGTGAGAGGAAAAACGCACAGGAAACGGGTCCGTCTGATCGAGGGCGCGAACAGATTCCGGTGTGCACGTCCGACCTGGCGGTGACCATCGCCGTGGCCACAGGCCTGCTCATCCTTCTGCTTCCTCCCCTCGCCGTTGTCCTCCTCCGCCGACTCTCCCGGTGGCGGCCCCCCCCTGGGAATTCCACCCCGTCTCTCCCGCCCCCGGACCCCGTTTCGTGACCGGGCGCATGAACTCGCTGTTTACCTTTCTCGGCGCGAACAACGAGGCGCGCCTCGCGCTGCTGATCACCACCGAGCCGGCCGGGCATGAGACGGAGTTCGAGTTCGGCTTCAAGCCCACCGACGGCGTCATGCCGCCCGTCGGCGACTTCCAACCCGGCGGCGCCGAGGTGACCTTCTCCGAGCCCGGCGACTTCGAGATAGCTGCGCGCTGCAAGGACGACGTGGCGCCGCTGACGTTCGGCTACGGCCCGCACGTACATATTGTTGACCTGCTGGGCGTCGAGGCCACCGACGGCGCTGACCCGTCGAACTTCGTCGATTTCCCGCGCCGCGACCCGACCGACGAGGCGCTGGTGGTCGCCCCCGGTTCGTTGATCCGCCTGGACACGCTCACCGACGAGACCGGCCATGAACAGGATGTCTGGTTCGAGGTCTCGCCCGCTGAAACGGCCACCCCCTCGTCGGGCGTCTTCCCCGCCGGCGGCGGGCCGGTGTTCGTGACGGTGGGATTCGACCCCGTTTACACGATTCGGGTGTATCATGATAAGGATGGGAGTTGGACCTTCAGCGAGAATGACCCGTTCATCGAGGTCAACGTGGTGACGCCGGTGGCGATTGACCATCTGCGGATTTTCATCAACAGCCTCGAGGTGCTTCCCGTGGACGAACCGGCGAACGGCCACGTGGGAGAACAGTTTGTCGTCACCGGGTGGGGCGTGTGGTCGGGGCTGGATGGTGAACCCTTCACGGGCGATGACGTTATCATGGATGAGGTTCCCATCACGGCGGCGGAGTTGAACACCGTGTTGGCTGACTCCCCCAACCCCGGCGGCGGACCGCCCGTGCTGACGCTGAGCGCGGCGAGCGCGTCAATACGCGCGCGTTCCCAGCGCAGCGCAGCTGGGCAGGGCGGGGGCGGGAGCGCAGGCGGAAGCAACGCCGGGGGACAGAGTGCGGGCGGTGGCGTCGGCGTGGGCGGTGGCGCGGTCGGTTCCGGTGCGGGCACGGGCACGGCCGGTGGCGGCGGCATGGGCGCGGGAAATGGCGCGGGCGGTGCGAGTGGCGGGGGCGGGGCAGGCACGGGCGGTAACGGGGCGGCGGCGGGTGGTGGCGGCGCGAGCGCCGGCAGTAGCACCGGTACGGGTGGTAGCGGGGCGGGCGGTGACGGTGGCGCGAGCGGCGGCGCGGTCGGTGGCGCTGCTGGCGCGAGCGGCGGTACCGGGGCAAGCGCGGCGGCGGCGACTGTGGCTGGTCCGCCGGGCTTGGGTGGCAATCCGCCTCCCGGACTGCCGGCTGACGGTCCGCCGGGGCTGGGGGGCGAGCCGATTCCGGGCGTGGGCAATCCGGTGAACTCTCCGGCGGTGATACAGAAGCGGATATTCGACATCTTCCCCGTGAGCGTCGAGTCATACGTCGTGACGCTAACGGCGATCAACGCCGGCACATGCGACGTGGAGTTCACCTATA
>JACQVU010000513.1 GCA_016209585.1 Planctomycetota bacterium | reverse complement strand
GCTCTACCCTGACGGCTTCGGCGCCGATGTCCTTGGACTTTTCGCGGCATAAGATGTTTTCGTGTTCTTTCTTGACGGTTTCTATCTCTTTATTGAATTCGGCCTGGCGTTCAGCCACTTTCTTTTCGAATTCGCGGAAGGCGGCTGCTTGACTCCGATGGAGTTCTTCGATCTGTGCATTCGCGGTTTCCACCACAGACATGAAATGGGCTTTCTCATCTTCGATCTGGCAAGCGTGCCTATCTGCGTCATACATCTCCCGCGCTGCCTGTGCGGCCTGCCTTCCGGCTACTCCCAAAGCCCCCGTGATAGCAAGGATACAAGCATAAAACAGATTATCTTTGTTCTGTTTTGTATCTGAATCCTTAGATTCGGTGCCAGCGGTGGACGCGGGCCCCGCCCGCGATTTGACAGTTGCCGCATCCGATGTTGTGGTGTCCCAAGGGCGAACGAACCACACGACGACCGCAAGCACCACAAGCAAATAACCCGCAACAGGCCAGAAGAAGGAGAGAAAGTAGCGACTCCGTGACATGGATACGTTTCTTACCAACTTGGTTTTGTAGGACAGAGCGTACACCCCGCTGCTTCGGTCGAACGAGCGAGAATTCCACCACCACCACCACCACCACCACGCAAGAAGTTTTCCGAAAAAATCTTCTGTCTCGTTTCAACCACCGCGCATACGGTATTGTGCCTTCTCTCCATCTAACCTCTGCGGTGTGGACACCGAGCGGCCAATCTCCGCCTATCGGCGACGTCCTTGGTGCGCCGCGGTCACCTACCGACCATGACGGCAGCGATGGGTAGCGTAAAGTAGTTTACTGCCTTGGGCAACGGCCAGCCGCCCACCGCCGCCTCGATGACCCCCCAGCAGGCGATCGCCTTCATCCGCAACCACGGCGTCGTGCTCGAATCCGCGCGTGGCCCCGCGCCCTCGCTGGTTGAGGCCATCGCCGGAGAGCCTATTTGCGGCGGCTGGTGGTCGCATCCGAAAAGTCGTCGCATATTCGCGATCACGCGCGCGGTTCGCGACAGCCGCCGCGTCCTGGTCTGCCGCCTGGTCAAAGGAAAGATCACGTTCGTCCACGCGCGGTTGTGGCCGGCGCTGGTTCGGGTGGCGGATCGGTTTCCCGCAGCCTGGGTTTCGCGGGTGCGGGAGTGTCACACGAGGTCGGGACGCCACATGGTCAAGGAAGTCCCGTTCCCCGACTGGGTTCCCGCGTCCGTGAGGGCCGCAGTCCAGAGCCTTTCGGAAGAAGCCGAGGACGCGAGTTTCAGCGCCTGGCTCGCACGACGGCGCCCCGTGCCGCGACAAGCAGCCCCGGCGGGGGACCGCGGGGTGTAGTCCGTCGGGTGCGGGCGGCACGCCGAACAAACGACCTTCGGCGAGGTCTTTGCTTTGCCGCCCGGCGCGCGGCTGACCGGACCGAGAAGATCGGCGCCGTCAATGACGGCGGGGTGGTCCGGGTCAATCCATCAAGCCGAGGATCTCGTTGTCGCGGAAGGTGAACTTGGAGCCGCACGGCTCGCAGATGAGGAAGGTCACGCCGTGCGCCCAGCCTCGGCGCAGACGGGCGAGGCCCCAGGGAATGCCGGCGAGGGTGAGGCAGAGGAGCAGCCCCTGGGCCATGAGGCGGCGACGCTTCCAGGTCGCGGCGCGGTTCCGGATGACCCGGGGCGCGCCACACACCGGGCAGGTGAGGCGTTTTTTCCAGCGGCGTGAAGAGGCGGCGGGGTCTGGCATGGTGCGGATCGGCGGGGTCTGTCGTCAGTGGTCGGTCTTCCGCCCCCTTTCGCCAGGGTTCAAGGGATCACTGTGGGAAAGGAGGGAATGGAGTGCAACATTTTTTCCGGGTGGGGCGGAATCCGGTCAAGTTTCGCGGGGAAACGGCAGATAAGAGTTATGAAATATAAAGCACGGCCTGCGCCGTGGGGCGGCGCGGGCCGGCGGCTGCGCCCGAGATCGCCGCGGGCAGCGGCGACCGCCGCGTGAAGACCACCCGTCCCAAAGGAGCGCCCCGATGTCGGCCAACGACCGGTCCAGGAAGCAGAACCCCGACGCCGCTCCCGCGGCCGACCTCGCCGCCGTGCCCGCCGAGGGCGAGTTCGTGAAGCACGACGCGCGCGAGGGCGGGGTGCTCTACATCGGCATCGACCTCGGCACGTCGCGCACCTCCATCGCGGCCTCCAACGGCGTCCGGGCCATGGTCGAGTCCTTCGTGGCCTATCCACGCGACGTGGTGGCCCGCAAGATGATCGGCAAGGAAGTCCTCTTCGGCCAGGAGGCGCTCAAGCACCGCCTCTCCTGCGACTTCTACCGCCCGCTGGAGGACGGGGGCATCAAGTACTCGACCAAGGACTTCGACCCCGCCGACCCCCGCCACCAGGCCGTGGCCCGCGCCACCGCCGACCTCATCCGGCACGCGCTGACGCTGGCGCGGCCCAGCCCCGACCAGATCGTCTACGCCGTCATTGGCGCACCGGCCCAGGCGGCGGTGCACAACAAGCAGGCGGTCATCGAGGCCGCCCGCCCGGTGGTCGACGCGGTGATGATCACCTCCGAACCTTTCAACGTCGCCTACGGCGTCGACCGCCTCGCCGACTGCCTCATCGTCGACATCGGCGCCGGCACCACCGACTTCTGCCGCATGCACGGCGTCATGCCGGCCCCGGACGACCAGCGCACCACCACGCTCGCGGGCGACTACGTCGACCGCGAACTCATGAAACTCCTCCAGCAGAAATGCCCCGGCGCGGCCTTCACCGTCCACGGCGTCAAGCAGATCAAGGAGAAGTTCGGCGCTTCCTCGCGCGTCGCGGATGAAGTCTGGGTCGATTTCCCCGTCAACGGCCGGCCCACCCGCTTCGAGGTCTCCAAAGAACTGCGCCAGGCCTGCAACACCATCATCCCCTCGATGATCGAGAACCTCTTCGGCCTGATCTCCTCCTTCGACCCCGACTTCCAGGCCCACCTGCGCAACAACGTCATCCTGGCCGGTGGCGGCTCCCAGATGATCGGCCTGCGCCAGCAACTCGAAGCCGCGCTGCAGGAACTGGGCGGGGGCTCCGTCACCGCCGTGGACGAGCCGACCTACGCCGGGGCGAACGGGGCGCTGAAACTGGCGCACGACATGCCGGCCGAGTACTGGCAGCAGTTGTCGTGACCCGCCTCCTCCCATGCGCAAACTGCTTCTCGCCATTACCGTGACCACGCTGGTCGTGCTGTTCGGCTGCGCCGCGCCGCGCGCCGGTCCCACGGCCGGAGAACTGCGGGCCAACGCGGGAGGCGTCGCGCCTCGTGAGGACGGCGAAACCCGCGCCCCGACCGCCGATGAAGAGGCCCCGGCCGCCGTGGCGATCTACGCGCCCCGCCGGTCCGCCGCCGC
>JACQVU010000485.1 GCA_016209585.1 Planctomycetota bacterium | reverse complement strand
GGTGTCGATGAAGCCGACGGCGCCCTCGGGGACCGACTTCTCGCGGGCCGCGTCGGCGAGAACGCGGGCGATGGCGCTGTTGGTTTGGAAGGCCTCGGATCCGCCGCGCAGGACGACGGCGTTGCCGGACTTGAGCGTGAGCGCCGCGGCGTCGGCGGTGACGTTGGGGCGTGACTCGTAGATGACGCCCACCACCCCCAGCGGCACGCGCACCTGCGAGATCACCAGACCGTTGGGGCGGGAGAAGGTGCGCACCGTCTCGCCGACGGGATCGGGCAAGGTGGCCACGTGGCGCACGGCCGCGGCCATGGCCTGCACGCGGAGGGCCGTCAAAAGGAGACGATCGAGCATGGCCGGGGAGAGGCCCTGTTCGCGGCCCGCGGCCACGTCGCGCGCGTTGGCCGATTCGATCTCGTGCGACCGGCGCGCCAAGGCGTCGGCCATGGCGTACAAGGCGCCGTTCTTCTGGCTGGTGGAGAGGCGAGCCAGCGGTCGCGCGGCCCGCCGGGCCGCGCGCGTGCGCTCGGCGACCAGGGCCGCGACGTTCACTTGGCGGCCCCGGCCGCGGGCGCGGCGCCGGTCGGCCGCCGGGGCGGCGCCTTGGTGCGATAGACAATCTGCACGTCCACGCGCCAGGCTTCCTGCCCCGACTTGTCCTGCCGCGTCATGTTCAACGTGCGCGTGCGCAGGAAGGGGTAGGTGTTCTCGATGTCATAGAGAAACTTGGCGAGCGACGACCGGGACGCCTCCGGAATAGAGTAGGTGACGCCGTTGTCGATATAGGCGTACCGTCCCTTGCCGCCGGTGTGGGGCTTGATGGAGTTCGCGCCCCTGATGGTGATGCCGTGGCGCGTGGCGATGGGAATCATCAGGTTCTGCAGATTCCCCTTCTTCTCCTCGAACTCGCGGCCCCCCACGGCCCGCCTCGCGTTGATGATGGCGTTGATGCGCGCCTCGTGGTGGCGCATGAGATCGAAACTGTCGGCTCCTTCCTTGGCGCGGTCGCGCTCCGCCGAGGCCAACCGCCAGAAGAGCACCGTGGTGCACAACAGGAGCGCGGCCAGGACGCTCATGAAAACCACGTAGCCGCGCAGGTTCGTGCCGCCCGCGTCGCCCGGCGTCGGTTCGGCGGTCTCCTGCGTCGCGGCGTAGCCGGCGGTGGCGAATGGGTCCTGGGCAATGTCTGGGGCCATGGCTGGTGTGTCGAGGAGGCTCGCCTTCACTTCGGTGGCGCCCCAGCCACCGGCGGTGACATGGTTCCAGCCGCTGGCGCGGGGGCGGGTGGCGTTGGCGGAACGACCGCCGTTGGAGCCGGCGGCGCGATGGTGGGCGGCGCGGCCGCGGCCGGCTGAACCGGGGCCGGGGCCGGGATCGCTGGAGAAGCCGCCGCAGCCGGCGAGGCCCCAGTGGTCGCGGCTGCGGCAGCCGGCGCCGGCTGCGGGGCGGCCGCCGCGCGGACGGGAGTGACGGTGGTGGGCCGGGAGGCGATGCGCCCCCACTTGGCGTAATCCGGCTCGGTAAACGGGTATTTCACGGAGAACGTGTTCTCGCCTTTCACGGCCGTGATCGTCGGTCCCAGTTTGAGCGAGTCGGGGACGAAGAGCGGGTCGTCGACGAAGTTCCTGATCTTGCCGAACTCCGTCTGAATCCGCCCCTCCTCGAACCGCGGGTCGAAGGTGGTGCCGCGCAGTTGGACTTCCGTCTCAGTAATGGTGATGTTGGTGAGCGAGAAGGCGTCGCTGGGTTTGGCCGCGTCAATGGCCGCGAAGACATCGCGCCAGATGCGCAGCGCCGAGGGGACGGGCAGGTAGGGGATCAGGTTCTCTTCGTACCGCGTCCGGTCCCACTCCTCGATGTGCTTCTGATAATCCTCGATGCCGAGATCCGACTCCGTCGGCGGCTTCAAGTCGGGATCGGGAATGCGATCATAGACGGCCATAACACCGGAGATGAGCGTGCTCTGGTTGAACCGCCGCGCCTCCCGCCACATCTGGAAAAAGACCGCCGTCAGCCCGCCCAGCAGCAGCACCAGGAGCGTGACGCACACCGCCAGCGGGCGCTGAATCTCACTGAACCCCTGGGCGCGGGCGAACTCGCCTCGAATGAAGTTCAACTTCGCGGCGTCGCCTCCCAGCCCCTTCAACGCCAACCCCGCCGCCTGCAGGCCGAACGCCTGGAAGTCCTGGTGGTAGGCTGGGTCGACGGCCAGCCGCATGCCCTTCGACGGGTCCACCCACACCGTCTCCACGCCGAACAACTGCGACAGAAACTCCGCCGCCCCCGGCGCCAGCGTGCCGCCGCCGGTGATGTAGACCCGCTCCGGCCAGAACCGCCCCCCCAGCGACGAGAGCGCCCGCGTCAACTCCCGCTGCAGCCGCGCCACGGGCGTGTCCACCGGCGCGGCCTGCGCCGGCGGCGCCCCTTCCGCCGCCGTTGCCTCCCCGGCGGCGCTGGCCCCAGCCGCGGTCTCCCCGCCGGTCGGCGTCGGCTCGCTCGCGGCCCCGGTCGGCGCCGGCGGCGGCGGGGGCGTGCTTTCACCCGCGCTCGCCGCGGCCGGTTCCGCGCCTTCCCTGGGGCAGAGGCTCAGCCGGAAACTTCGCATCACCAGCGGCTGGCCGTTGGCCACCGCCAGGAGTTTCGACCAGGCCGCGCCGAGGTCGAGGAGAAGGTAAGAGGACTTCTCCGCGAAGTGGCCCAGGCCGCGCGCGGCGTTGAAGAGCGCCGTGAGGGCCGTGTCGAAGACCACCTTCTCGATCCCCGCCGCCGCGCACGCGGCGACGACGGCGCGCATGTATTCCTTGTTGGCGGCGGCGAGGAAGAGGCGGGCCTTCTGGTCCACCTCGCGCATCTTGAACCAGGCCAGTTGCACGTCTTCCAGGTTGAGCGAGAAGAGGTACTGCTCGGCCTGGAACGCGATGGTCTTCTCGATCTGCGCCTCGTCGGTGATGGGGTAGGATATCTCGCGGACCGCGCACCGCTCCGGCGGCAGAGAGATAATCAGCCGCTTCTTGGCGAGTTTGTGGCGGACGGCCAGGTCGGCCACCAGTTGCTGGACGATGGACGGATCCAGCGCCGCGCCTGGCGCCGGCAGCGGGATGCGCTCGTACGCCAGCAGTTTCGGCGACTTCGCCGAACCGCCCACGCGAACGAACTTCACCTCCCGCGCGCCGAGATCGAGTGCGAAGGCTTCAGCCATCCCATGATCATACGCCCGGCGACACCGATGGTTGGGCCGGCGCGCGGAAATGCGTCGCGCGTCTCGGCGCCCGCGCGGGCGTCTGAATCGAACTTCCCCTGGCCCTTCTCGCCACACGCTTTACACCGCGCGGACCGGCCCTATACTACCGGCGGACCGTCCGCGATGCGCCTCACCCTTCGTCAGCCCCACCGCGCCGGAAGCGGCCCGCCCCTGCCGGCGCGCGCCGCGGCGGCCGAGTCGCGGTCGCGGCTGGCGCCCGCCCTGGCCCTGGTGTTGGCGCTGGGATCGGCGGCGGTCGGTCGGGCACAGACGCTGGGTTCGCCGGACGAGGAGCCTTGGCCCGACCGCCCGCCGGCGGCGTCGCCCGGCACGGTCGGCCCGCAGGCGCAGAACGAGCGGCTCCGTCGCGAGTTCCAGCGCCGCGCGCCTCCACCCATCGAGCGCGTCTACGGCGCGGAGGCCACCATCGACCGCGAGCGCTACGCCATGCTGCGCGGCCCGGTGCGTGAACCGCTCCGCCTGCGGCCGGGGCACGGGTTCAACTACCTCATCGGTTTTCCCAGCCCGGAGAGCGCCGAAACGCTCCGCCGGCTGGACTGGCGGCTCTCGGTCCGGGAGGAGGTCAGCGAGCAGGACCGCGAGACGGCCGTCTTCCGTCGCGGGCTGACCACCCGCGCCGCGCTGGACGGTGATCGGCTGGAGACGCGCCTCGGCCTGCGGCACGGCCTGCGCGACACCGTGGAACTCGCCGGGGAGGCGACTTTCGTCACCTTCCCCTCGCCGGCGCGCGCGGATCACGGGCCGCTCACCCCTGGCGTGGAGCGAAGGACGATCCTGTCGCCGGGGCGCTTCGACCTGGGCGCGAAGTTCAACCTCTTTGACTTCTGGAGCGCGGAACACCCCGCGGCGCTCTTCGTCGGCGCGAAGTTCCCCCTGGGCGACACCACCTATCTCGTCTCCACCACCCGCCCGGACGGCGACCTCGGCTTCGCCTACTCCTGGCTGAACGACGTCGTCAACCTGCACGCCAACGCGGGGTACACCATTCCCGGAACCACGAATCTCCTGCGTGCGTCGCGCCGGCCGAAACAGTCGTTCTCGACGGCGTTCGCGGCCGTCACCCCCATCATGAAGGACACCGTGCCGACCGGATCGGTCATCGCCCAGTTCACCGCCCAGCAGGATGCCTTCCGCCGCGACGTGACGGGCCACACCGGCGCCCCCGCCGCCGCCACGCTGGGGGGGCGCTTCCTCTTCTGGTGGCTGACGATAGAGGCCAGTTACACGTGGCCGCTCAACGGCGTGGCGGACAACCGCGGCGCGTCGCTGGCCGTGGTCTATCACTTCTGAATCGTGATTACTTCGCCGCCATACTGCAATCGCTATGACTCCACTCGAACCTACGCGCTCGAGTTGGCGTTGCTCGGCGTCAACGAGGCCGACCTCTCCGCCCTGCGCCAGGCGATGATCACGTGCACGGTGGAAAACCGAACCAAGCACCTCTTTTCGTCGCACTCCTCGTCATGGGGTTCGGCGATCAATGCGGCGGATCGCGTGACCAGCGTGGGAAACGAGTATCTTCAGCACCTGCGCTCCAGCGCCGACCTGGAAACGACCTACGCGGCTGCGCGCGCTGCTTTCGGCCTCCCACTGTGACGGCGGCGTCCGGTAAGGGCGCGCGTTCCCTTCGGATCTTCCGTTTCGCCCCACGTCGGAGCGTGGGGTATAGTGCCCGTGCGTGCCCCATGCCCACCATGGCCGACATCCAGGCGCTGGCGGATCGGATCGCGGAAGCGTTCCATCCCGAGAAAATCATTCTGTTCGGTTCGTACGCGTACGGGCAGCCCACGGAGGATTCCGACGTGGACTTGCTGGTGATCGTCCGGCATGGCACAAAGGCATGGGACAAGGCATCAGAGATCCGTGGCGCGGTGCGGCCGAAGTTCCCGCTGGATCTGCTCGTGCGTACGCCGAGGCAGGTGAGCGAACGGTTGGAACTCGGCGACCTGTTTCTGACCGACGTTGTGCGGCATGGACGGACGCTGTATGAAGCCCGCGGCGAGTGAGTGGGTCGCGAAGGCAGAGGGCGACTTCGCGAGCCTTCAGAGGGAGTTCGCGGCCACGAACCCACCGAATCACGATCTCGTCTGTTTCCTGAGCCAGCAGTGCTCGGAGAAGGACCTGAAGTGTCGACTCATCGAGGCGGGGATTGGGTTTCCGAAGACGCACGATCTCGCCGCGCTGCTCGACTTGGTGCTGCCCATCGAGCCAACATGGGTCACGTTCCGCGCCGACCTTGATTGGCTGACCGATCTGGGCATCGAAGTACGCTATCCAGGTCTCTTCGCCGGCTCCGATGATGCCCAAAGGGCGATTTGTATCGCTCGATCCGTTCGGTCGACTGCGCGCGCTGCTTTCGGCCTCCCACTGTGACGGCGGCGTCCGGTATGGGCGCGCGTTCCCTTCGGATCTTCCGTTTCGCCCCACGTCGGAGCGTGGGGTATAGTGCCCGTGCGTGCCCCATGCCCACTATGGCCGACATCCAGGCGCTGGCGGATCGGATCGCGGAAGCGTTCCATCCCGAGAAAATCATTCTGTTCGGTTCGTACGCGTACGGGCAGCCCACTGAGGATTCCGACGTGGACTTGCTGGTGGTGTTGCCCTACGAAGGACGGAGCGCCGAGAAGTCGGTCGAAATCCTCGCGCGGCTGCGGCCTTCGTTCGCCATCGACCTCATCGCGCGCCGGCCGGACGAAACCGAGCGCCGCTACGTCCAAGGCGACGCGCTGATCCGCGAAGCGGTCGATAGAGGCAAGACGCTCTTCAGCCGAGACTCGACCACGGGCTTCTCCTGGAGCGCGTCCGCCCCACCCATGTTCGACGTGCGAGAGGGTCGGCGGGTCGCCAGGTCAACCAACTGTCGCCGTTCACGCGAGGGTTCCATGAGCGAAGTCGTCGATGAGTGGATCTCGAAGGCTGAGGCCGACTTCGCCACCGCGACGCGCGAGATGGCAGCGCCGGAACCGAAGAATCTCGACGCCGTTTACCTGCACGCCCTGCAGTGCGTCGAAAAACTCATGAAAGCGTTGCTCACGAAAAACGGCGTCGTGCCGCCGAAAGTTCACGACCTCGTGAAACTGGACACCATGCTGCGCGCCGCCGGGCTTGACTGGGCCTGGGGCGTGGCCGAGTTGCGCCTGTTGTCCTGGGCCGCGATCGATGCTCGATACCCGGGCGACACCGCGACAGAGGCCGAAGCAAGCGCCTGCCTGGACTCATGCCGTCGCGCGCGTTCGCGGCTTGTGGAGTTGCTCGGCCCGTCGGAATCGTCGGAACAGAACGTCCCCTGAACAGGCGTCGCCATCGAGTTTCCCATGCGCTTCAAACTTCTCGGTAACAGCGGGCTGCGGGTGTCGGAGATTTCGCTGGGCGCAATGACGTTCGGCGAAGAGTGGGGCTTCGGCTCGTCGAAGGAAGAATCGCGCCGCGTCTTCGACGCCTACGTGGAAATGGGCGGAAATTTCATCGACACCGCCAACCGCTACACCGAAGGCACGAGCGAGAAGTACGTCGGCGAGTTCGTCGGGCGCGAGCGCGAACGGTTCGTCATCGCCACCAAGTACACGCTCGACATGCGCAAGGGCGACCCCAACGCCTCCGGAAACCATCGCAAGAACCTCGTGCAGGCGCTCAATGCCAGCCTGCGCCGGCTGAACACCGACTACATCGACCTCTACTGGGTGCACGCGTGGGACTTCATCACGCCGGTCGAGGAGATCATGCGCGCCCTCGACGATCAGGTCCGCCTCGGCAAGGTGCTGTACGTCGGCGTCTCCGACGCCCCGGCATGGTGTGTCTCGCAGGCCAACACCATAGCCTCCCTTCGCGGCTGGACCCCGTTCGCCGCGCTGCAGATCGAATACAGCCTGGTCGAGCGCACGCCGGAACGCGATCTGATCCCCATGGCGGAAGCGTTGAACCTGGCCGTGACGCCCTGGTCGCCCCTGGGCGGCGGCGTGCTTTCCGGAAAATACTCGAAGGACGGCGGCCCCCCTGACGCCCGGTTCACGAAGATGGGCAAGAGCGGGAAACTGACGGAGCGCAACCTCGCCATCGCCGCGGAGGTGGGGCGCATCGCGAGGGAAATTGGCGGCACGTCGTCACAGGTGGCGCTCAACTGGCTTCGCCAGCGGCCGACGGGGTGCATTCCCGTCGTGGGCGCGCGCACGGCGGCGCAGATCAGGGAGAATTGCGACTGCGTGAAGGTTCCCCTCTCGCTCGACCACCTCAAGCGGCTCGACGAGGCGTCGAAGATCGATCTCGGTTTCCCGCATGACTTCCTCGCATCGGAGAACATCCGAAACATCGTGTACGGCGGCACGTGGGATCGGATCGAGAAGAGGAGGGGGTGAGGGGGAACGCATTCCCGACAGGGAAAGCCCCGGCTGGTCTGCGACCGAGTCGCGACGAGATCATCGCGCGAGTAGAAATACGTGAGTCTGTAAAACAGGTTGCATTCACGGCTTGGTCGCGAGCCGAGGCGAGCGCCTCCATCCGGCCGACGAGCCCACGAGACTCCGTAGCACTTAATGTTCACCGTGCGGCGGAGGGTCCGGCCGGAGGGCCGGCGGGGGCGGCGGCGCCGATCAGCCCCGCGATGCGCGCGGCCACCAGGGGGGCGACGGCGCGCACGGAGTACCTCTCCAGCACGCGCTGGCGCCCGGCGCGGCCCATGCGCTCGCGGGCGGCGGGGTCGGCGGCCAGTCCCACCACTTTGTCCACCCACTCGCGCTCGCCAGCAGCGAACAGCCCGTGCACCCCCTCCTCCACGATCTCGCGGTTCACTCCTACCGGCGACAGCACCACCGGCACGCCCGCCGCCAGACACTGCAGCGCCTTCAGCCCGCACTTGCCGCGCGACCACACGTCGTTTCCCAGCGGCATGAGGCCGATGTCGAACGAGGCCACCTCGGCCGCCTCGGTCTCGGCGCTCCACGGCGTCTTCACCACCCGGAGGCGGGAGAGGTCGAAGAAATGGTCGCAGACGATCTTCAGTTCCAGGTCGCTCCGCCGCCGGCCGATCTCCTCCAGCGCGGGCCGCATGGCCTCCAGAGAATGGAGGCTGCCGTGCGCCCCGATCCACCCCAGCGTGATCACGGGGCGCGGCCCGTGGCGCTTCTCCGGGTAGCGGTCGGCGTCCACGGGCGTCGGGATGACGGCGACCTGGCGGCTATAGGGCAGCGTCTGGTCGCGCAGGAAGGCGTTGCCGGCGAAGATCAGGTCGGCGGCGCGCGCCATGCGGGCAAACTTGCGCTCCCGCCCGGCGCTCTGCTGGTCGGCGTGGGTGGCGTTCCGGAGCATGATCGAATCGTCGAAATCGAAGACGATCTTCCGAGCGCGCGCGCGGATCAGCCGCGTCCAGAACGGCCCGAAGCGCCGCCGCTGGAGGAAAACGAAGTCGTACTCGTCCAGCGCGTTGAACACGCGCCAACGCGCGCCGAACCCCTCCGGGAAGGGCCGCGCCTCGCAGCGGATGCCCCGCTCCTCCAGGAAGGGAAGGTGCGCCAGCACCCGGTACCGCGAGGCGGCGACGTCGAAGCCCTGGATCAGAAACAGGCCGCGCATGCGGAGGGACGAGGGGCGGAGGACGGGGGAAGCGGGAACGTGGGAACGGGAGAGCGTGGGAGCGTGGGACGGCGCCTACCCCATGCCCATGTTCTCACGTTCCCACGTTCTTTCCTTATAGGGGTCGGGGGACGGGGGGCGGGGGGCGACACGCGCAGGGCGGTCAGGCGTCGCGCGGCTCGTCATCCGGTTCCGGCGCGGGCCGCGTATCGGGATCGATCAGGATCACTGATTCGCGCCGCCAGAGGGCTGCGCGGCGCTCCACCAGCGCCACGGGGGTGCCGTAGAGCAGATGATCCACCGCCAGCGCGTTCAGTTCCACCCAGCGCCGGCGCGCGGCCCAGCGGCTCCGCGACCGGCGGCCCCGCCCGAAGAAGAAGGCGGCCCACGGCCCCGTCTCACGCTGGAAGCGCCCTTCTGTCGCCACCGCCTCCCGCAACACCTCTTCCAGCGGATAGCGCCGATCCCGGAAGAGCCGCCCGACCCCCGGCGCCCGCGCGACGTCGTAGCGCGACGAAACGCGCAGCGCCCGTCGCGCACGGGAGAAGACGTGCGTCCGGTGCACGCGGTCGATCTCCCGCGAAAGGTCGGCCAGGTCGGCCGGCGTCAGCCGCTCCGGCGAGCGCGACGCGGCCTCGTACCCGGCCAACAACGGGCCGAAATGACCCGGCGCGAACGTCTCCCCCAGCGAATGGCAGAGCAGCGCCACGTTCGCCAGCCGCTCGCCGCGCGCGGGCGCGGGGGTCTCCACGCAAGCGTGCAGGTCCACCAGCCGGAGGTCGTCGCCACCGGACGCGACCAGCACGTTGCCGGCCTGGAAGTCGCCGTGGAGCACGCCGGCGTCATGCAGGCGCGCCGCCAGCGCGCCGAGGCTGGCGAGCAGGCTCGCGGCCTGTTCCGCCGTGGCCGGCCCGGCGCCGCCCGCCCGGCGGTCGCGACACAGGCTGTACAGGTCGCGCGCCCCGGCCACCTCCCGCGTGGCCACCACCGCGGACCGCAGCACCCCCAGCGTCCGCCGTTCGCCCCACGCGATGAAGTCGGCCGTCGGCATGCCGGCCTCCGCCAGCCGGGCGTAGGCCTCGGCCTCCAACTGGGCGCGGGACCGAAGAAGCAGGGAGACCGCCGCGTCGAGACGGCCGCGTGGAAAATAGACCTTCACGTAGGCCGCGCCGGCCCCGCCCCAGGCCAGCACCCGGTGCAGCGTCCGGCCCGCGTTCCGCTTCAGCGGGGGCGGCAGGCCGCGCCCTTCGCAGAAGTCGCGCGCGAAGACCTCGCCCTCCCCGCCCGGAAAGCGCCAGACGAAGCCCCCGTGACGGAAGGTGGCCCAGAAGCGATCAAGGGACATGGCCAAGGGGGTCGGGGATCGGGGATCGGGGGTCGGGGGGGGATGGTCAAGAACCGCTCAAGGGACATGGCCAAGGGCCGGCTGCCCGGCCTTCTCAGCCAGAACGAGCAGCGTGTTGCCGCCCCAGAAGATGGCCCGGCTGGAGGTCTCGTGAAGCCACCAGCGCCGGCGGGTCCGCGCCGGCCAGAGGGCGGTGTACAACCGGATCGCGGCGGCCAGCGGCCAGAGGAAGTATTGCCGGGGCTTCACCTTTTCACGGTCCAGCCCGACCACCCGGAGGCCGGCCTGCTCCAGGGCGAATTTCAGGATGGGATAGCCGATCGGCGAGAGATGCATCATGAAGGTCTGCCCGCCGAACTTCTCCGCGAACATCTCCCGGGTCACCGGCTTGGTGAAGCACCCGGTCAGCAGGAATTTCATCCGCCGCTCGATGCTCAGGTAGTTGGGAATCGAAATGAAAACTTTCCCGCCCGGCCGCACCAGCCGCCCGATCTCGCGCACGCCATGATACGGGTTTTCGAGGTGCTCGATCCCGTCCATGCAGGTCACGACGTCGAACGATTCGTCGTCATACGGCAGCCGCTTCGTCAGGTCGCCCTGCTTGAAGGGAACCTCCGGCGCCTGGTTGATGGCGGGGTTGATGTCGCACCCGTGGGCGTCGATGCCCGCGCGCAAAAGCCGCAGCGCGAACGCGCCGGCGCCGCAGGGAACGTCCAGCACGCGCCCGGGCCGCGCCGTCCGCACGAAGGCGAACGCCTTGTCGTGCGTCTGCGCGAAGGCGAGCCGCACCGGCTCGCAGCCGTAATCCGCTTTCCGCGTGTCACCATCCATCATGGGGCCATCCTGCCAGACGCGGCCGCCCGGCGCATCTCATTCACGTACTGGTGCGCCAGGCGCGTCGGCTCCGGCAACCGGCGGCCGCCGCCGGCGCGCAGCACCAGGTCGATCGCCGTCTCCAGGTCCATCAGGTGTCCCACCGAAACGTACACCGGACGCGTGCCCGCCCGCGTTCGCAATGCCGCCCCGATGACCTCACCGCGGTGTGAAAGCGGCGCGCGGTCGCCCCGCGCCGGCCCCACCGCCCCGTGCTCCCCCACCAGCAGGCTCTTGGCGCACCCCACGCTCGGCACGCCCAGCCACAGCCCCAGGTGGCATGCCAACCCGAACCGCCGCGGGTGCGCCAGCCCGTGGCCGTCGAAGATCAGCGCGTCCACCGCCACGTCCGGCGCCAGCGCCCGCGCGGCGTCCAGCACCGCCGGCCCCTCGCGGAACGAGAGCAACCCCGGCACGTAGGGGAAGGGCGACTCCCTCACCGCCCCCGCGCGGGCCACCGCTTGCCGCGCCACCGTATCGTACACCACGATACCGGCGAAAAAACGTTTCTCGCCGCGCTCATACGACACGTCCACCCCGCCGATGAACCGCGGCCGGCGTCGCCGATCCGCCCGCCGCGTCACCAGCCCCGCGAACTCCCGTTGTAGCGCCACCGCCTCGCGCGGCGTCAGGTCGAAGGCGTGAAGGTCGGCGAAACGCATGCGGGGAGTCGCCAGTTGTCAGTTGTCAGGAAGGGGACGCTTAGGTGGCTGACGCGCCGGCCCGGTCACCCCGCCGCGCCGCGCGCGCTCAGCCGCTGCGCCACCCAGGCGGCGGCGGCGGCCGGCGTGAGCGGCGGCGAGGCGGGCGGCTCCACGCCGAGCGCCGGCAACATCTCGAACATCCGGGCGACCGCGGGCAGGTCCAGGCCGCTGTGGCGCACGGCCGCGCCATCGCGGAAGACCTCGGCCGGTGTCCCCTCGGCCACGATGCGCCCCGCCGCCAGCACGATGAGGCGGTCGGCGTACTCCGGAATGAGGTCCATGTCGTGGGTGCTCATCACCACCGCCAGCCCCTCCGTCCGCGCCAGCGTTCGCAACAGGTCAAGCAGCGTGCGGCTGCCGGCCGGGTCCAGTCCGCTGGCCGGCTCGTCCAGGAGCAGCGCCTCCGGCCGCATGGCCAGCACCCCCGCGATGGCGGCGCGCTTCATCTGGCCGAACGACAGGTTGAAGACCGGCCGCGCGAAGAGGTCCAGCGCGCCCACGCGGGCCAGCGCCGCCTCCGCGCGGCGCCGGGCCTCATCGGGCGCGACACCCAGGTTCAGCGGACCGAACGCCGCGTCCTCGCCCACCGTGGCCGCCACCACCTGGTCGTTGGGGTCCTGAAAAATCATCCCCACCCGGCTCAGCACCGCCGCCGCCCCGAGATCACCCAGCGGACGGCCCTCCAGCAACACGACGCCCGCGGCCGGCGCCAATAGACCGCAGAGGTGGCGCAGCAACGTCGTTTTCCCCGAACCGTTCGCCCCCGCCACCGCCAACACCTCGCCCCGGTGAACGGCCAGCGAGAGAGCGTCCAGCGCCCGCGTGCCGTCGGCGTACTGGTAGGTGATCTCCTTCGCTTCCAACAACGGGCGGCGCGCGGCGTCGGGAGGCATGGGAAGCGCCGGGGCCGCCGGCGGCTGGGAGGCGCCCGCGGGGTTCATGGCCCCTCCGCGACGCGCCAGACGAACAGCGCCGCCACCGCGCCCAGGAAGGCCAGCGCCGGCAGGTCGCGCCAGGAGAAGGGCCAGCGACGGTCGATGACCGGCCGCCCGGCGTACCCCCGCGCCCGCATCGCGGTGGCCACCCGCCGCGACCGCTCGTACGCCCGGATGAAGAGGTTCCCGGCCAGCACGCCCAGGTTGCGCAGGCGCGGCGCGCCCCGCCGGAAAGCCAGCCGCGCCTGCATCGCCTCCTGGATGCGGACCAGTTCCTCGAACAACAGGAAGGTGAAGCGGTAGGCCAGCGCCAGCAACTCGACCAGTGTGGCCGGCAACCGCAGCCAGCGGGCGAGGGCCACCAGTTCGGCCGCGGGGGTGGCCAGCACCAGGAACAGCAGACAGGCGGCCGCGCCGACGATGCGACAGAACAGCAGCAGGCCGAGGTCGAACCCCTCGCGGTAGGTCGGCGCGCCGAAGACGTGGCCCGTCGGGTCGCTCCCCACCAGGAAGGTGTAGGCCGTGAACAACGCCATGCCGATGAGAACAGCCGGCAGCAATCGCATGATGATGGTCGCCGCCGCCACCCGCGACGAGACCAGCAGCGCGGCCGCGGCGCCGGCCGCGAGCGCCGGGGTGGACGGCCCTTTTGACGCCAGCACCGCGCCCAGCAGCACGAACGCGAACAGGAACTTCGTCCGCCCGTCCACCCGCGCCAGCCAGCCCCGCCGGCGCGCGGTGATGTCGCCCGCGAAAGCGCTCATCCCTTCACGCCGGGGGTTGGAGGAACCGGCGGCGCCGGCGCGACGGGCGCGGCGCGCTTCCCGAACAAGCCCCGCCAGAGGTAGCCGATGACGAACCCGCCCGCCGCGCCCGCGAACAGGAACATGCTGAGCAACGTGGCCGGGTCTTCCAGAAAGGGGAACAGCCCGGGCGGCAACCGCCGGCCGGTCATCCGCTCGACGCGGGCGACCACCACTTCGTCCACGCCGGGGCGGCGCTGCCGCACGCCGCCGCCCTGTTCTCCATGGCCGCCGGCGTGCGCCCATGCGTCGCCCGATCCCCCTGCCGCCAACGCGGCGCAGAGCAGCACGGCCCGAAGCGCCGGCCCGCCGCCCCCGCCCCCGGCCCCGCCGGGAGAGACCCGCGCGGCGGCGTTCCCCGGGCCGGGCGGCCGCGCCGCGCTGGCGCGGAACCTCACCCCCAGGCTGGTCAGAATGTCGGGCCGGCGGCGGATGAGGAACTTCAGAAAGGCCGCGGAGACGATCCCTTCGCCCACCGCCACGAGCAGGTGCAGCACCAGCAGCGGCGGACCAAGGACCATGGCCACGCGCACCACCGGGGGATGCGCCGCCGGCCCGCGCCCGCCCTCCAGTTCCTCGTGCGCGTTGATCACCAGCCCCACGCGCTCCTCGAACGCCGCCAGCGTCCACTCGCCGGCGCGCAGTTCGGGCCGCGCCAGCGCCACGACCGCGCAGAAGCAGAGGAAGATCGCTCCCACCGCCACGAACGTCGCCAGGAACGCCGCGACGCCGTCCGGCAGCCGCATCGCTTGCGCGCCGCGGAAGACGATAAACGCCGTGAACGACCCGGTGACGGCGATGGTCAGACCGTTCGCCCCCAGCGCGTCCAGCCCGCCATGACCGATGAACAGCGACTGGAACAGCAGCGCCACGCATCCCGCCACGGTCGCCCGCCAGGGGCCGAGCAGGATCGCCGCCATCGGCACGCCGAACAGGTGCACCGCCACCGGCAGCGGCACGTGTATGGCCGAGATGACGAAGACCATCGCCGTCATCAGCGCCAGGAAGGCCACCGCCTCCGGGTGGCGCCGGCGCGCCTGGGCCACCTTCCGCAGGCCGAGCAGAAAACACGCGGCGGTCGCCGCCGCCGTGCCCACGGCCCATTCCCAGGGCAGCAGCCCGTACGGAATGTGCACGGCCAGCGTGGCCGTGGCCGCCGCCCCCGCGATGGTGATCGTCGCGCTCATCGCGCCCCCAGGTCTGACATGAATCGCTCGAAGGAACCCCGCGCCTGCGCCAGCGAGTCGCCCGCGAACTTCTCCAGGAACGCCCCCGCGATCACGATCGCCACCATGGCCTCCGCCACCACCGCGGCGGCTGGAACGGCGCACACGTCGCTCCGCTCCACGGCTGCGGCGGCCGGCGCGCGTGACCGGAGGTCCACGGAGTCCAGCGGCCTTTGCAGCGTGGCGATGGGCTTCATCGCCCCACGGGCGATCACCGGCTCGCCGTTGGTGATGCCTCCCTCGATCCCCCCCGCGTGGTTGGAGCCGCGCGTGAAGCCGCTGGGGCGCGCGCGCCGGTCACCGCCCACGCCGATGGCGTCGTGCGCCCGCGAACCGCGCCGCGCCGCCGCCCCGAACCCCAGGCCGATCTCCACCCCCTTGAACGCCGGGATCGACATCACCGCCGCCGCCAGCCGGGCGTCAAGCCGGGCGTTCCACTGGGCGTGGGAGCCGAGACCCGGCGGCGCGTTTTCGCAAACCACCTCCACCACGCCGCCCAGCGTGTCGCCCTCGTCGCGCGCGAGATCGATCTCCGCGACCATCCGGGCGCTCGCCTCCGCGTCGCAACAATAGACCGGCGACGCCGCCCGCGCCGCGAGAATCTCGCGCGCGCCGCGCGCCGCTTCCACCGCCCGCACGCCCCCGATGGCCAGAACGTGCCCGCTCACCTCCACCCCGAACTCCCGCAGCAGCAGTTTCGCCACCCCGCCCGCCGCCACGCGGGCTGCGGTCTCGCGGGCGGAGCCGCGTTCCGTGATGGGGCGCGCGTCGGTGAGACCGAACTTCAGCGCCCCCGCGAGGTCCACGTGGCCGGGCCGCGGCCGCGTCATCTCGCCCGTCTGGTCGATCCGCGCGTCGCGATTGGTCACCGCCAGCAGCAGCGGGCCGCCGATGGTCGCGCCGTTCCTCACGCCGGCCAACACGGTGACCGCGTCCTGTTCCACCTTCATCCGCCCGCCGCGGCCGTGGCCGCCCTGGCGGTCGCGCAGCAGGCGATCGATGTACGCGGTGTCGAGCGTCAACCCCAGGGGCAGCCCTTCCACCTGCGCGTAGACCCCGCCCCCGTGCGACTCGCCGGCGGTCTTGACCGTGAACGTCATGGCTGGCGCATTGTACCGCCGGGCGGGGGCCGGGGGTCAGGGATCGGGG
>JACQVU010000483.1 GCA_016209585.1 Planctomycetota bacterium | reverse complement strand
GCTCATCGACGAGCGGCCCGAGGAAGTCACCGAGATGGAACGCACGGTGAAGGGCCCGCACGCCGAGGTCGTCAGCTCGACCTTCGACGAGCCGGCCAGCCGGCACGTGCAGGTCAGCGAGATGGTCATCGAGAAGGCCAAGCGCATGGTCGAGTACGGCCAGGATGTGGTCATTCTGCTTGACTCCATCACCCGCCTGGGCCGCGCCTACAACACCGAGGAACCCCACTCCGGCCGCATCCTCACCGGCGGCGTCGACGCCAGCGCCCTCCACAAACCCAAACGCTTCTTCGGCGCCGCCCGCAAGATCGAGGAGGGCGGATCCCTCACCATCATCGCCACCGCCCTCATCGACACCGGCTCCAAGATGGACGAAGTGATCTTCGAGGAGTTCAAGGGCACCGGCAACATGGAACTCCACCTCGACCGCCACCTCTCCGACCGCCACCTCTACCCGGCCATCGACGTGGTCCGCTCCGGCACCCGCAAGCAGGAACTGCTCTACGACGACGCCACCATCAAGAAACTCTGGGTCCTGCGCCGCGTGCTGAACGACATGAACCCCGTCGAGGCCATTCCCCTCCTGAAGTCCCGCCTGGATAAAACCAAAGGCAACATGGACTTCCTCGAGACCCTCCATCAGCAGCAGGGGTGACGGGCCGTCGACGAAATCCTGGAACCGGGAACACCGTGTGAATCTGTCACGAAAGCCAGACGGGACCTTCTCCGCGTTTCCGCGTCTCCGCGTGAGATCCTCTGGCCGCGTGTCGTTTTTCACACGAAAGCAGCGTTCAGCCCCCCGGCCCCGCGGCCGATATCTGGGGTGTACGCGCTTGACATCCCGCCGCGCCCACCATTCACGGGCGACCCGCCGGCGACGGCCGGGTTTCCCCGAACCGATGGACGTTGGAGGGCCACCACCGAGGAGTCAGGGGGCCGGGGAAACGGGAAGGCTGGCGGGCCTGGATCCCCCGAGTCACGGCGTTCGCGCCGCTTCCGTCCACTGATCCGCCGCCGGCCTGGGGAGGGCGACCTCCCCGCCCGCAACAGGCCCCGCCCCCTGACCCTCGCTTCAGATCACGCCCCGCCCGCGCCCATCTCCGGCGGCTGAGCGGCGAGCCGGGCGAGATAGGGCGCGCCGTGGGTCTCGATGAGTTTCAACAGGCGGTCGAGGTTGTCGTAGTGGGTCTCTTCCTCGACCAGCATCTTCTCGAAGAGCCCGCGGGAGCCGTGGTCGTTCTCCTTGAAGCAGAGGCGGATGGCCTCGTTGTATTCCGTGATGGCGGCGGACTCCAGTTCGCGGTCGGCCTCCAACATTTTGACGATATCGGGCGGATCGAGGAGGAGGGGTTCGATCTTTCCCTTGGCCCGCGGCATCACGTCGAGGAAGAGGAGGCGGTCGGCGATCTGCTCATAGTGGGCCATCTCGCCCTTGGCGTCGTCGAAGAGCATCTTGGAGAGGCCGGGGTAGCCCATGCTCTCGAAGACCTCGTGGTGCGAGGTGTACTGGGTGATGCTGACCAACTCGTGGTGCAGCGCGTTCTGCAGGGCTTCCACAACCTTGGGCGACACGGCGAGCATGAGGGGCCTCCGGTTTCATCGATGCGCCCGCGGCCCCGCCGCCTTCACCTCGGCGGAGCAACCGGACGCGAACTGCTTGAAGTTCTCGTGGAACAGGCCGGCCAGGCGGGCCGCCTGGGCGTCGTAGGCCGCCGGGTCGGACCAGGCGCCCTCCGCGCGCAGCGCCGCCTCCGGCACTCCCGGGCAGGAGTCTGGAACCTCCACGCCGAACACCGGGTGGGGCGCGAACCTGGCCCGCGCCAGCGAGCCGGCCAGCGCCGCGTTCACCAGGGCGCGCGTATGGGCGATGGGCATGCGCCGCCCCACGCCGCACGGCCCGCCCGTCCACCCGGTGTTCACCAGCCAGCAGTCGGCGCGATGTTCCCGCACCTTGGCCGCGAGCAGGTCGGCGTAGACGAACGAGTGCAACGGCATGAACGGCGCGCCGAAACAGGTGCTGAAGGTGGCCGCCGGCTCGCTTACCCCCTTCTCCGTCCCCGCCACCTTGGCCGTGTAGCCGGAGATGAAATGGTACATGGCCTGAGCCGGCGACAGCCGCGCGATGGGAGGCAGAACGCCGAAGGCGTCGCAGGTCAGGAAGATGACGTTGCGCGCATGGCCGGCCCGGCCGGTGTCGGAAGCGTTGGCGATGAAGTCGAGGGGATAGGCCGCCCGCGTGTTCTCGGTGATCCCGGCGTCGGCCAGGTCCAGCCGGCGGGTCACGGGGTCCATCGCCACGTTCTCCAGGATGGTTCCGAACCGGCGGGTGGTCGCGAAAATCTCAGGCTCGGCCTCGGGCGAGAGGCGAATGACCTTGGCGTAGCACCCGCCCTCAAAGTTGAAGACGCCGGCCGCGGACCAGCCGTGCTCGTCGTCGCCGATCAGGGTGCGGGTGGAGTCGGCCGACAGCGTCGTTTTGCCCGTGCCCGAGAGACCGAAGAACAGCGCCACGTCGCCCCTCTTCCCCACGGTGGCCGCGGCGTGCATGGGCATGACGCCCCGCGCCGGCAGCAGGAAGTTGAGCAGCGTGAAGACGGACTTCTTGATTTCGCCGGCGTAGCCGGTGCCGCCGATGAGCACGGTGCGGTCGCGCACGCCGACGGCGATGAAGGTTCCCGATCGCGTGCCGTGAACTTTCGGGTCGGCCAGGAAATCCGGCGCGTGAATGATGGTGTAGTCGGGGGTGAACGCGGCCGCGCCCGCGACCTCCGCGTCGGCGGGTGGGCGCACCAGCAGCGTGCGGGCGAAGAGCGAGTGCCACGCCATCTGCGTGACCACGCGCACCCGCAGGCGGAAGTCGGGGTCGGCGCCGGCGTGAAGGTCCTGGACGAAGGCCTCGCGCCCCTGGAAGAAGGCCAGCATGCGGGCCTTGAGGTCGCGGAAGTGGTCTTCCGACATGGGCGCGTTGGTCCTCGTCCACCACACGCGCTCCCTGGTCTCGGCGTCCTCCACGATGAACTTGTCCTGCGCCGCCCGGCCGGTGTGCTTGCCCGTGAGCACCACCAGCGGTCCGCCGGCGGCCAGCCGCCCCTCGCCACGGAGGAGGGCCAGTTCGCAGAGCGCGGCCGTGCCGAGGTTGCGATGCTCGGCCGCCAGGCCGCAAAGGCCGTGATGATGGGCGACGTCCATGGGGCGTGTCCGTCGGGGTGGCTGGGAGGAGGGTCGAATGGCCGCGATCAGCCTTCCCAGGCGATCAGTCCGAGTTCGTTCTCGGAGTGCAACAGTTCATGGCGGGGGCGAACGCGGATGAGGTAGCCGGCCTGGCCGCTGCGATGGAGCGTGAAACGGCCGCGGTAGAGGCGCAGGTGATCTTCGGCATGGTCCACGTGGGCCATCTCCTCGACGGCCGCGTCCCGGATGATGCCACCGGCGTCAAGGTAGCCGAAATAGAGTTCCACCCGGACGTCGCCGGGGGCCAGGCGGCCGAGGGCCACCTTGGCCTCGACGTTGACGGCCGCGCCGGTGTGGACCGTGCCGTGGGAGTCGCCGCGCACTTCGCGCACCTGCACGTCGTCCCACGCCGCGCGCACGTGCTTCTTCCACGCCGCCAGTTCGCGGGAGCGGGAGGTGTCGTCAATCACCATGGACTGGTAGCGTTCCAGGGCGGGGAGGTAGTAGTCCGTCGCGTACTCGCGCACCATGCGGAAGGTGTTGAAGAAGGGGACGATGGCCGCGATGGAGCGCTTGACGCGGGCCAGCCACTCGACGGGGATGCCGCGCTTGTCGCGGTCGTAATAGAGGGGCGCCACCTGTTCTTCCAGGAGGCGCATGAGCAGGTCGGCCTCCACCTGGTCCTGGTACTCATGGTCTTCGAAGTCTTCCTCGCCGCCGATCGCCCAGCCGAGATCGGGGTGGTAGGCTTCGGGCCACCAGCCGTCGAGTGTGGAGATGTGCAGGGCGCCGTTGGCGCAGGCCTTCATGCCCGAGGTGCCCGAGGCCTCCAACGTGCGGCGGGGGTTGTTGAGCCAGACGTCGACGCCGCGGACGAGGTACTTGGCGACGCGGATGTCGTAGTCTTCGATGAAGACGATGCGCTTGCGGAATTCGGGACGGCGCGCGACGTGGATGATCTGCTTGATGAGGTTCTTTCCCTCCATGTCCTGGGGGTGGGCCTTGCCGGCGAACAGAACCTGCGCCGGGCGTTCCGGGTGGTTGAGCAGGCGGGCCAAGCGGTCGAGGTTCCGAAAGAGGAGCGTGGCCCGCTTGTAGGTGGCGAAGCGCCGCGCGAAGCCGATCGTCAGGATGTTCGGGTCCAGCGCGGTGGCGGCCTCATCCCGCTCGCGCTTGGGTGCGCCGCGGGCGCGCAGGTTCTCCTGCAGCCGCTCGCGCGCGAAGTCCACCAGCAGGCGCCGGCGCTGGTTGAAGACCCCCCAGAGGGTCTCGTCGGGGATCTGGTGCGCCTTTTTCCAGACGCCGGCGTCGGCGGGATCGATCGCCCAGGCAGGGGTGAGGTGTTCGTCGAAGAGCGCCGCCATTTCCGGCGACACCCAGGCGCCGACGTGCACGCCGTTGGTCACGTGGCCCACCGGGATCTCCTCCACCGGGATCTCCGGCCAGAGGTGTTGCCACATCTTGCGCGAGACCTTGCCGTGCAACCGCGAGACGCCGTTGCGCTTGCCCGAGAAGAAGAAGGCCAGGCGCGCCATGTTGAAGGGTTCGGCCGCGTTCCCAGGGTTGGCCCGGCCCAGCGAGAGCAGCGCCTCCATGGAGAACCCCATGGTCCGCGCGTAGGGGCCGAGGTGCTCCGTCACCAGCGCCGGATCGAACACGTCGATGCCCGCCGGCACCGGCGTGTGAGTGGTGAAGACGTTCGAGTTCATCGTGGCTTCGAGCGCCTCCTCGAACGAGAACCCGTGCTGCACCATCGCCAGCCGCGCCCGCTCCAGCGCCAGGAAGGCGGCGTGGCCCTCATTCATGTGGCAGACCGCGGGGCGCAGCCCCAGCCCCTCCAGCGCGCGGATGCCGCCCACGCCCAGCACGATCTCCTGCTTGATGCGCATGGGCTTGCCGCCGCCGTACAACTGGTCCGTGATGTCCTGGTCTTCGCGGCTGTTGTCGGGCAGGTTGGTGTCGAGCAGGAAGAGCGGCACGCGGCCCACCTGGGCCTTCCACACCTGCGCCTGCACCTGCCGGCCGGGAAGTTCCACCGCCACGCGGTACGGGGCGCCCTCGGGGCCGCGGACGGGCGAGATCGGCAGGTTGTAGAAGTCGTTCTCCGGGTATCGCTCGCCCTGCAGGCCGTCGGCGTTCAGGTACTGGCTGAAGTAGCCCTGCTGGAACAGAATGCCCACCCCCACCAGCGGAATGCCCAGGTCGGACGCGGACTTCAGATGGTCGCCGGCCAGCATGCCCAGGCCGCCGGAGTAGATGGGGAGGCACTCGACGATGCCGTATTCCATGGAGAAGTAGGCGATCGGCCCCGCCGGCTTCCGGCCCCGGTTGACGCGCTCGAACCAGGTCTCACGCTCCATCTCTTCCTTCATGCACTTCACCGCGCGGTCGAGCGTCGCCAGGTACTTCTTGTCGCGCGCCGCAGCCTGCAATCGCTCGGGCGAGACCCGGCCCAGCAGCAGCACCGGGTTGCGCCGCGTGGACTCGAACAGCGCCGGATCGAGGTCCTGGAAGGCGCGCCGGATGGTCGGGTTCCACGACCACACCAGGTTGTGCGCGATCTCCCGCAGCGGCTCCAGCCGCTCCGGCAGTTGCGCGGTGGCGTAGACGACGTGGGCCGGCCGCATGACCGGCGTCATGCGCACCGTGCCCTTCTTCGTCGCGTACCGGCGGATGGTCTGGCGGCGGTCTTCCATGGGTTCCCTGGAACGACAGATCGGCTATTTTGCCCGCCCTCGAACGCCCAGACAAGCGGCAAACCGCGCGACGGGTGCATGGGTGCATGTGGCCGAGGTGCATGTCCGATATTGCGAGGCGCGACCGTAACAGGAACCCGGAGCGTGAGCGACCGGCTGGGGCCGCCCCGAAGTGGCGGCGGACGGTCGCCACGGGTGGAACGCCGGCCGCCGTCAGGCCTGTC
>JACQVU010000514.1 GCA_016209585.1 Planctomycetota bacterium | reverse complement strand
GTTCCGCGGAACGTCCCAAAGAGGAGAGCGGCGAGCGGAAAGCACCGAAAGACGCGCCGGCGACCCCACGGGGGAAAGAAGAAAAAAGCCCTCCGGGCGAACCGCCCGCGAAGGGCGAGCAGGAAGAGATGGCCGCGCCCGTTCCGCCCGGTGGCGTCAGGGGTTCACGATGGCGCGTCACGTGAACGAGATTGCCCCCTCCACGCCGTGGGCCGTCCGCGCCGTCATCCGCGGGTGCGCGCCGTTGCTGCTTCTTGTTTTCCTCGCCGCCGGCCACGCCCACGCGGCCGACGCCTGGTGGAACGACGCCTGGCGCTACCGCGTGCTGTTCGAGCGCGACGCCGGGTCGCGCATCTGGACGGAGTCTCCCGACAAGTTGCTGCGTTTTCCGGCCTCGATGGACCTGCAACCAGGCGGGCGCGACCTGCGGGCGATCCTGCCCAAGGGCGAGGAGACGCCGCTGAACGTCATCTGGGCCGAGCCGGGGCAGACCTCTGAAGCCACCGTGCGGCTGCCGGCCGGCGTCGACCGGGTGTTTCTTTACTTTGGCAACCCCGACGTGAAATCGCCGCCGAAGTCTTACACGGCGGAGCGCGGCCTGGTGCTGGAAACGCGCGAGCGCCCGCCCGGCGGCAATGGCAGCCTGGCGGAGATGCGGGCGTTGATCGCGAAAAGCCGCGCGGTGTACGGCCGCGGCACGCGGGCCAACGTGTGGGACGGGTTCAACCCCTACGGGCCGAACGACAACTTCCTCTCCGTCTATCGCGGCTGGTTCCGGGCGCCGGTGAAGGGGGTGTACGCTTTCGCCACGGCGTCCGACGACGCCTCGTTCCTGCTCATCGACGGCCAGCCGGTCTGCGAGTGGCCCGGCTCGCACGGCGCGGGCGAGGGCGCGTGGGGCGCGCACTCCGGCACGGTGGACCTCGAGGCCGGCATGCATCGCTTCGAGTACCTGCACGAGCAGGGGCTGGGCGACGCCATCTGCGTCGCCGGCTGGAAAAAGCCCGGCGACAAGCAGTTCGCGCTGATGCCGGAGGCCGCCTTTCCCGGTTTCCCCCGTCTCGTTCCCACCCGCGCGGAGTTGCGCGGCGCCGCCTTCTGCCCGGCGTTCATCTACCGCCGCAAGAGCGAGGTGGTTCTCCCCGGCGACCGCCGGGTGGTGGAGATCGAGTTCGGCGACCAGACGACCCGCCCCAAGGGAGAATACAAAGTGGCATGGGAGTTCGGCGACGGCGTCACGTCAGAGGAGGCGTCGCCAGCGCACGTCTACCTCTCGCCGGGGCAGTACCAGGCCACGCTCACCGTCTCCGCCCCCGGCGGCGAGAGCCATGCCATCCGCCGCCTGGTGCAGACCGACGTGATATTCCACCAGCGCGACGAGCCCGACCGCGCCCCGCGCTACTGCCGCACCGTGGCCGCCTACCCCTTCGCCCGCCTTCCCGCCGCGGCGCTGAAGAACGCGCTGGTGCTCTTCTCGCTCGACAACGAGTTCCACGACGCGGAGCACGCCTGCCGCCGCGCCCTGCTCGACAAGGCTCAGACGCTCAGCGTGCGCGAGCAGGCCGCCGTGGTGCTCGACCTGGCCGACCACTACTTCTTCGACCGCTGCGACCTCGTGGAGGCCGAGGCGCTCTACCGGCGCGCGGCCGACATGCGTTTCGCCCCGGCCCAGGCGCGCGGCAGCGTCGGGCTGGCGCGCGTGGCGCTTGAAACGGGCGACCCCGCCAAGGCCGAGAAACTGGCTGATGAGGTGGTGCGCACGTTGCGCGAGGTGGCCCCCGCCGACGCCCAGCAGGCGCAGATCGTCCTCGGCGACGCCGCCCTTTCGCGCGGCGACCTCCTCCTCGCCCGGCGCCGCTACGACGAGGCCGCGCGCCTCCGCACCACGCGCCTCACCGAGGCCCACGCCGCCGTTCTCCGCGGCGCATATCCCGGCATGGTCGAGAACTACCTCACCCGCGGCGAGACCGAGGCCGCCCTGGAAACCCTCAACGAGTGGGAAACCAACTTCCCCACGGCCCGCGCCGACGGCCTCAGCGCCGTGCTTCGCACCCGCGCGCTCATCCAGCGCAAAACGTCGCTCCGCGTCGCCCGCCGTGAACTCCTCACCGTGGTTCGCGCCAACCCCGCCAGCAACAACGCCCCGGAGGCGCTCCTCTACGCCGGCGACTGCGCCCGCCTGATGGCCGATGACCCCGCCGCCCGCGACGCCTGGGAACGGATCGGCCGCGAGTATCCCGAATCCCCTCTCGCCCCCAAGGCCGCCGCACGGCTCGCGCGCCTTCCGCCGCCGTCGCTGCCCCTGCCGGCTTCCGGCTCCAAAGAAGGCGGCGCGCTCGACGCTCCCCCGGCCGGCGCCGATCCACTCGACGCCCGCCACGGCGCCGCCGATCCGCCCGCGCCGCCTCCGGCCCCCAACGCGACTCCGCCCGCCCCACCGCCCGCGGGCGGGTAGGCGCTGCGAGATCGAACACATGCCCAACATCGCAGCCGTGGCCGAGGAGGGGGAGCCGGGAGCGTCAGCGGCCGGCCTGGGGGAGAGGCGGCGCGGGAGCGCGGGCGGCGCACGCCGCGCTCAACCCGGCCCGCGGGTGATCTCCACTACGCCCGGCATGGGGATGGAGGCTTTTTCCAGGAATAGCAACGCGAAGCAGGTATCGTGCTCGTCTTCGGGGGTTCGGCCGCCGCCCCAGCCCCAGTACCATTCGCCCTCGGTCGCCTTCTTCTGGTCGCCCAGGAGAGCGGTCGCACCGTCGACGTACCAGTCGTGGGTATCGATCTTGTCGAAGTCGCCGAAAACACCCATACGCTCAAGGCCGTAAAGATAGTAATAGCGATTGCTGCCGGCTCCCCGATTAGTCTCAGCGCCGAGGTGAACGGTCGGATTCCTGTCCACGACGTAGTGCAGCGAGAGCCAGGCAATGCCGTCGCGGATCGCCCGATCCGTCTCTTTGCGCAATTTGGAGGTGAAGGCCGAGTGATTCGTCAGTTCGCTCTTGCAGAGTATCACTGCACAAACGCCCGCCGTCGTCATGCTTCCCGTCTGCCGGCAGTGGCTTTCTTCTTCCGTGTGCCACGGCATGTAACTCCACCCGCGAGCCTGGTCGGCCGGGGCGGGCACGAACGTGCGGCGGGGGTCCTTTTCTTCGTTCTTCGCGGCGACCACCGGCCCCTCCTGTTCCTGCTGGCAAAGAAGGTAGAGCAGCACGTCGTAGTAGATAGATGCACCGGCTTTCACGCCGGGCCGGGTGGCGTATATCCGCTTGATGTCGTCGCGCAGGCCCATACGCGTCGCCGATTTCAGGCCGAGCAGCCCGAACTGCGTCGCCGAAATGTCCATATCTCCCGCGGTGTTTCCGACTCCCACCATCGGCTTCGGCGCGCCGGCTCGCGCCAACCGGTCGCTCTTCGCGCGCGTGTATCCGCTGTTTCCATACCGCCAGCCCTTGCCCACGACGCCCGCCGCCGGGACGCCGGGGCCGTCGTTCAGTATCCCGATGAGGTCCGCCAGTATCTCCATCACCAGCGGCTTGTCAGCGGCCGCTAGCGATACGCGGGACTCTGTCGCGCACCGCTTCTTGTATTCGAATTCACGCTCGTCGCGCTTCCGGTCCGGCTTCTTGGTGGAGAACTCTTCGAAGGCCATCAAACATGCGGCGAGTTCATAGGTAGTGCGCACGTCCTCCTGGCACTTCTTGCGAAGGAACTCGAAGCCCTTGACCATCACCGGATCATCCTTGGGAACGCCGCACTTCAACATCGT
This sequence comes from Planctomycetota bacterium, assembly GCA_016209585.1. Taxonomy (GTDB): domain Bacteria; phylum Planctomycetota; class UBA8742; order JACQVU01; family JACQVU01; genus JACQVU01. The sequence continues at coordinate 5,188 of JACQVU010000514.1, read as the reverse complement.
ATACAACGGAAACGCGGTGTTTCCGATGATGATGGGATAGGTGTTGGAGCCACCAGCATAGTTCAGCCCGGTCGAGCGCCCGAAGTTCCCTTCGGGTTGCTGTTTTTTCTTCAACCATGCGACTCCCTTTTCCACCGCCGTTCGCACCAGGTCGGGAAACGACTTCGTCGGGTCCTTTCCCGGCACTTGCTGCGCGACGACGGCGGGCGACGTGCCCGCAACCAGAAAGCACGCCACGAGAAACCGAGCCAGGACGCGCGACCGACTGCGTGTGAATTGCATGGGCTTCTTTTCTGGCGTCTTGCGCAGCGCCTCGTTATCCAGAATCTCACTCCAGGCTGCTGAACGGCTCTTCGTACTTTTCTTCCTTTGACGCGGTTTTCGCGAGCACCTTGGCGTCGAACGCGAGCAAACACGATCCTCCCCGTGAGACGAGCACGAGGTCGCCGCGCGCGGCGAGTGTCGAAAGTTCGGCCCGTTGCGATGCGCGGTAACTCCACCCCGGTTTGCCGTCGGACAACTTGAACGCCTGGAAGCGCTGCCCTTCGATTCCAAGCAGCGCGACGTCGCCGCAAACCAGCGGAACATTAGCCGGGTCACTCGTCGGTTTCACCGCGGTCGACCAGACCTGCTTTCCGTCGCCCACGGCGAAGCACGCCAGCGCGCCGTCTTCCGAAAGCACCACGACTTCTTTCTGGCCGAGCGCGAACGAGCGGCACTTGAGATCCCCTTTCTTCCAAAGTTCCTTGCCGTTGGACGCGGAATGAAGCGACACCGCGCCCGACGGGAGCAGCGCGGCGATGGTCTTCCCGTCATCGCTCACGCGGATGACTCGCGAGCCAGCCTCCACCAGCGGCGCCGTGAATGACTCCTTTCTGTCCTTGGTCTTCCAACCGACCAGGTTGGCGCCGGCGGCCCCGAAGAGAACCCCTTCCTTCGCGCGGTGGGCGAGCGCCGTCACCGACGTGCCCTGCCGCGACTTCCACGCCAGCGTGTTTTTCTTCGATGAGTCCACGGCGAAAAGCCCGTCGGCCGTGGCGGTGAACACGATCGGTAACGCTGCCTCGACCGCGTAAATCTCGGCCGGCGAGTGCCATTCCTGCTCCCTCGCCCATTTCGAAGAACCCCGGTCGGTCGAGCCGGTGGGAACCACCGTGCGCACCACGCGCGGCTCCTGCCCGGCTCCACCCAAAGTGGCCTTCTCTTTCGAACCGCGAGCATTGTCAATGACGACGACCAGATTCTTGCCGCTCTCAAAGCAGGCGAAGATCCCTGGATCGCCCAGCGGGTGCGACCGTTGCGCCCCGCTCTTGGCATCAAGACCGCGGGAATCTGGTGTGCCCGTTTGTATGTGCTGAACGAAAACACTTCCGTCGATCGAGCCGTCGAGAAGGCCGATCTTGCTCGGCGCTCGCCACTGCCAACGGAGCGTGCCACACGGGGGCTTGGCCAACTCGGCCATGACCTTGTCGCTTTCCGCCAGTTTCGGGTCCGGTGAGAAGAGCACCACCACACCGGGAGGCTGGCGACCGCACACCGCCAGAAGATCGCCGGCGGAATCGAATTCCACGCCGCTTGAAACGTCGACTCCAAGCGGCAGCGCGAGGCTCCAGACGACCTTGCCTGAAGTCGGATCCAGGCCGTGGACGAACGACTGTTCGGCCACCACCACGATGTCTTTCTTCGCGAAGAACGAGAAAGCACCCTGTTCGCCAATGGCCCGTGTCCACATGACCTTCCCGGTCTTGCGATCCAACGCGGTAAAGCGCCGATCGGCGCCAAGCACCGCGACGACCATGCCCTCCAACAGCGCGTAAGTCGGCCCCTGGATGTCGGAGAAAACGTCAGGAAACTTCCACAGGACGGCGCCATTACTGATATCGCGCAGCATCGTTTCCCGCTTCCCGGATGCAAGCGTGGACACGGCGACAACGTCCTGCGTGGAAACGTCGACAGATTGCTGCCTTGCTGACCACTCTTGCGACGCTGGCACCCCTTCCGTTTCCGGATTCTGCGCCCAGAGCAGAGCGCCGGTGCTCGGATGATGAAAGCCGACAAAAGGCCTGCCTTCCTTCTGCTGGGTCCATACCTTGATGGCTTTCTGGCATTCACCCATCGGGCTGCCGGGAAGCGCGAAAACCTCCTTCCCCGTTTCCGGGTCCACAACGACGTTGAGATGCTCGAGGTGCCACCCCTTGGCGAGAATCCCGACGTGACCGTACCCACCCGCCGCCCCCTTTGGGTAGGGCTTGCGCCAGAGTTCGCGTTTCTCTTTCAGATTGAATCCTACCCACTCGCGGTTGGATCCGTCCGGTGCACTGCTGGTCAGCAGAATCAGCCCCGCGTCGGAAATTCGCCAACCCAAAATCGGGTTTGCCGGGAGGTCAATGGTCTCCCGCAACTGGCCGGACATCACGTCGACGACCTTCAACTTCTTGTTGTGGCTGTCAACGTACATGATGTCGCCGTCCACCTGAACGTCTCCAGGACCAAAGACGCTCGGAACCGTCCACAGGCGCTTTCCCGTGGACGGATCGACCACATCGAGGCGGCGCTCGGGCACCGAAATCCGCGCCGGGCCTCCGGAAGATGAAGCGTCTTCCCACTGGATCAGACAGACACCGCGGGGGTTGGCTTTCGCGGGAAACGATGCCGAAAACCCGTTGCGAAACACCATCTTCGTGCGTGCGCTATGCTCGATTGGCACCGCACGCGGCGCAGCCTCGCCCGCGTGCAGGTGGGCGGCGGAGAGGATGGCCCAGAGACCCCAGAAAACCACCGCCGACACGGCCCCCGACTTCAAAGGACGCATGTGTGTGCCTCCCACGCCTCATTCAGTCGCGCCGCACGTTCCCGAGACCGTGCCACATCGCACAACACTACGCAAAGCGGCCGCCGCGGTCAATGGCTCGCATGGCGCCCAGAGACTCGACACGGATACCACATTGGTATATGTAGTAGGCGGTGGTGAGGGTGGGGTCGGGATTCCTCCCGACGCCGGTGAACGGACTCGGCGAGTCAGTGGTAGTGGTTCCGCGGCGCGGGCAAGGTTGCGCCCTGCTCTTGGCTGGCTTGGCGCGGCCGACGCGATATCGAGCAGAGGCGCCCCTTTCATTTGACCGGCTGCGCCGGCCGCGTCAGCCGGGTACAATGGGCGTCCGTGCCGGCGGGAATTCTTTTCGCGCCGGTCGATGAACGGCAAGAGGAGAGGCCATGTCGCGTCCCCCACGCCCACGCAAAAGGCTCGCCCGCGTCGCCGCCTCCTGGCTCGTGGCCGCGGTCAGCGCCGCGCTGCTCGTCGGCGGCTGCGGCCTTTTCTCCGGCGGCGATGACTCCTCGGCCGACGGGCGGAAGGCCCCGGACGCGGCCGACGACAAGGGATCGAAGGAGAGCGAGCCGCCGTTCGACGAAATCCGTTACGCGCCCGCGTCCACCACGGGCCAGCCCGCCAGCCCGCCGGGGGGCGCGCAGGCGCCCGCGCCAACGGCGGGGACGGCCGCGGCCTCGTTGTTCGAGACGCCGGAGCAGATCGCCGCAGCCTATCGCACGTGGCCTCGCCTGACGGAGAAGGCGCGGGAGGGCGCGGCCGCGAGCCATCCCGGTCGCCGCCACCTCTACATGAACCAGCGGGCGCTCGACAACTTCGCGGCGGGAAACGAGAAAGACTATGCCGTGGGCGCCACGCTGGTGTACGAGGAGATCAACGAGCGCGGCGACCAGCGCCTCTCGCTGCTGGTGATGCAGAAGCGCGACCGCCGCTCCAACCCCGACGCCGACGGCTGGCGCTTCGCGCGGTTCGCGGGCGGCGATGCGCCGGTGGAGCAAGGGGGCGCGGAAATGGCGGCCTGCTCGGATTGCCACGAGCGGCAGGCGCGCGGCGACATGGTGGCCTCCGCGGTGGAGGAGTTCCGCCCGCGCCTGGCGCGGTTGACGGGGGGCGGAAAGTAACGCCGCGGGCCGGCGCGGGTCTTGCGGCCGGGGGAACGCATGCGGGCATCTCTTTTCCGCTGGGCGGCGATCGCCGTGGTGGCGCTGGGCGCGCTCCTCGCGGGGCCGAACCGGGCCCTCCACGCCCAGGCCGCCGACGACCCGCTGGTGGCGCTCAAGGCGCGCGCCCAGAGGTGGGAGAGCCTGCCACCGGCGGAACGTCTGCTGCTCTGCAAGGAGATCGCGGCGACCGGCAAGCCGGAGGCGGTGGACCTTCTGGGCACGCTGGCGCTGAAGAGCGCGGACGAGGTTTCAACCCTCCGCTGGGAGATCAACGGCACGAAGCAGGCCCGTTACGCGGCGAAGGCGGACCACAAGGACGCGGAGGCCAACGCCTTGACGGAGAAGGAAGCGGGGTTGGCGAAGTCGTTCGAGAGCGCGAAGACGCTGGAGCGCGAGTTTCCGGCGCTCTGGGCGAAACTCTTCGCGGCGCCGCCGACGGCTGACGGCGCGCGGTTCCTGGCGCGGGCGGCGAACCAGTTCGGCCAGAAGGTTCTTCTGATCGACAAGGAGCGGTGGGAGACCGAGTGGGGGTCCGTGGCCCGCTCCAAGGCCAACCAGCGGTACAACACGTTGAACACGGCCCGCGACGCCATCGTCCAGGGTGTCGCCCGGCTCGAATCGGCGGAGGCGGTGAACGTCATCGTGGCCGAGGGGCTGAAGAAACTCACGGCCTCCGACCAGATGCATGCCCGCGCGACGCTGGTCGAGGGGTTGGCGCGCCTGAAGCGGCCGGAGTCGGTGAACGCCCTCGTCGCCGTGGTGAAGGACGCCAAGGAACTCTTCCCGGTGAAGGTGGCCGCGCTGATCGGCCTGGCCGACCTCGACGCCCGCGACCACGCCGCCGACGTGGCGGCGGCGCTGGCGGAGAAAGAGTGGCCGGTGGTCTTGCAGGCGGCGGAAACGCTGGCGCTGCTCGACGCCCGCGCCCAGGTGGGCGACGTCATCAAGGCCATGGAGAAGAGCGACCCCGGCTCCCGCCTGCGCGAGGGGTTGGACGAATGCCTGTCGCGCTACACGGGCCGCCGCTATTACGGCGACCCCAAACTCTGGCGCAAGTGGTGGGAGGGCGGGAAGGACGCCTTCATCGCCTCCGGGCCGCTGAAGCCGGGCGGCGGCGACGCGGCGCTGCCGCCCATTGGCCGGGCCGAGCCGGGGGCGGCGCCGGGAGCCGGCGCGCCAGCCGCGAAGGGGCCGGCAG
>JACQVU010000486.1 GCA_016209585.1 Planctomycetota bacterium | reverse complement strand
GCGCCAGCAACTCCCCCACCCGCGCCAGGTCTCCCGCCTGGAACGCCAAGTTCAACGCCGCCACGCGCAGCGGCAGGTCGGCCACGTACCCGGAGGCGAGCCGCGCCAGCAGCGCGGCCTGCCCGGCGGTAGCGGCGGCGCTCTCTTCCAGCGCCCGCGCCCGCTCGGCCTGGGCACGCTGGACCTCCGCGACGGCCCGCGCCGCGGTCTCTTTCTCCCGCGCGGCAGCCTCCTGGTCGCGCCCGGCCGTCGCCTGGGCGGCGGCGGCCAGGTCGCGCAACCGGGCCGATTCGGCGGCGGCGGCACGGTTTTCCTCTCCCGTGCGCGTCCGTTCGGCCTCGGCGCGCCGGGCGTCCGCGGTGGCCCGGGCCACGGCCTCCTCCGCGCGGCGCCGGGCTGAGGCGTGTTCCTCCACCGCCGCGACCTGCGCCGGGGCGGGAGGGAGGTCAGCCACGTCGATGGAAAGGCCGCAGATGCTCCCCGCCCGCTCGCCGGCGGCGGGGGGGGCGGCGAACCTCATGGTCAGCCAGGCGCGGGGGCCGTCGTGGGTCGGCACGGTCTCCGTGGTCACCGCCGACGCGCCGTGTTGGCGAACGGCGGTCTCGTGGGCCGCGAACATTCGGGCGGTGTCGTGGGGGAAGAGGTCGAAGTCGTCGCGGCCGACCACCTCATCGCGCGTGGTTCGGAACGTGTCGAGGAAACGCTGGTTAACGAAGGCGTAGCGGCCGTCCGGCGCCTTGACCCAGGCGACGGCGGCGGCGGCGTCCAGCAGCGCGCGGCCGGGGGAGGGGTCAGCGGGCCGGTTCGCCGCCGGCGCGGCCAGGCGGCGCGCCAGGAGCAGCGCGGCCGCGAACATCAACGCGACCACGGCGGCGATTCCCGCGTTGAGCGTGAGGAGCGCGGAGCGCGTGTCCGCCGCGAGCGCGCGGTCATCGATGCGGGCATAGACCGCCGCCGCCCCGGGAGGGGCGGCGCCCGGCGCGCCGATGACCTGGCCGGCGAGCCACGCCGCCCCGGCCGAGGGCGTGAACGGCGCGGCGCACGCGATGGCGCCCGCCGCCCGGTCGTGAACGGCCACCGGCTGGCCCCGCGCCACCGCGTCCCGCGCCAGCGCGTCGGCGCCGGCGAAGGCGTCGGCGAGGTCGGCGAGTCTCGCGCCCGGCGCGGGGGTCTTCTCGCCGCCTTCCGCGCGCCCGGCGGCCGCGGCGACCTTCCAGCCGTCGGGGGCGTCGACCGCCAGCAGCGCGCCCAACGCGCCGCCGTGATTGACGAAGTGGTCCAACGTCTCCCCGGCCGCGGCCTGGGTGGTCGCCACCGCCACGCCTGCGGCGGCGGCCGCGACTTCCGCCCCGGCGCGCGCCAGGTGGGCCTCCCGGATCCGCGATTCCACCGCCCCGCCGATGACCACCGACGCCACGGCGCCGGCTGCCGCCGCCACCGCGCCCAGCGCGGCCGCGAACCGGAGGAGGGATGGGCGGCGTGGAGTCATGGCGGCGCATGTTACCCGCCGGGCGCGGCGCACGCGACCGTCCGATACAACCGGAGCGCCCGCCGACCGACGCGAGGAGATCGTCACCAGAACACAACATCGGCGAAACATCCTCCTACTCATGGAGAAACGGGCGACGCCCCCGTGGGCCATCCGGCGGAGGCGCACTGATTCCCGTCGCCCGGATGGTGGGGAGTGGCGGGATTCAGCCTCTGGCCGCGTGGGGACCTGTTTTTCAGTGTTGGTGGAAACCCGCGCGGGTGGAATACGATTGGGCATCATGCCCGGCGGCGCAGCGCCGTCCGGGATGGAAGAATGTGAGGCGAATGTATGGCGTGTGCGGCTCAGGGGGAGTAAGATTCTTCCCCCAAAGTTCCGAAGTCCAGGGAGATCGAAAGGAGAAACGATATGAGCCTGCGGACGTTGTTCCTGGCGCTCGCCGTCGGGGGACTGGTGACCAGCCCCGCGTTCGGCGAGGAGAAAAAAGAGGAGAAGAAGGCTGAAGAGAAAAAGGCCGACGAGAAGAAGGCCGAACCGAAGAAGGAGGAAAAGAAGGCGGAAAAGAAGGCGGAAGAGAAGAAAGCCGACGAGAAGAAGGCCGAACCGAAGAAGGAGGAGAAGAAGGAGAAAAAGAAGGCGGAAGAGAAGAAAGCCGACGACAAGAAGGCCGAGGAAAAGAAGGCTGACGACAAGAAGGGCGACGAGAAGAAGGAGGCTGTCAGCAAGCTGGAGGGCGCCACCAAGACCGACTTCGACAAGGCGAAGGAGGCCAAGAAGGGCCGCAAGGCGCGCACCCACGACGAGATCAAGGCCGAGGCCGGCAAACTCATCAAGAAGATCGAGGAGCAGTCCGCCGCCGCGCTCAAGGTCGAAGACAAGGTGCTGGCGAAGTGCAAGCCGAACAAGGAGTGCGCCGAGAAGTGCGAGAAGGTGACGAAGGCCGCCGCTAAACTCAAGGAGCAGGCGGCGGGGCTTCTCAAGAAGGCCGCCAAGGTCGATGAGGCCTTCGAGAAGAAGTCACTCGAGGAAGACATCGACGGCCTCAACGCCACGGTCGACGAACTCCAGACCCTCTCCGACGCCCTCGAACCGGCCGACAAGGCGCTCTGCGACGAGTTCGAGACCAGCCTTGAGGAACTGGAGAACTCGCTCGAAGCCCTCGATGACGCCGCCGACGAGTGGGACGGCAAGGTCGGCGACGACGACGACGACATCGACGACTGGGACCAGGACGCCGACGCCGCCGCGCCCGCGGCTCCGGCCGCGCCCGGCGCGCCAGCTGCCCCGGCTGCTCCGGCTGCCCCAGCCGCTCCGGGCGGGCATTCGGGCCACGAGGGACACTGATCGGCTCCGCCCTCGCGTTTCACGTCAGGTCGCACGGGCGGCTGTCCGCGAACCCGCGGGCAGCCGCCCTTTCTTTTCGTTGGTAGTGCGCCCGTGAGGGCGCGAGGCAGCGGGGCGCGGGGGAGAAACGTGAGAACGCGGGAACCTTGCGCTCGGGAGTCCCCGACCCCTGGCCCCTGATTCCCGACCCCCAACCCCGCGTGGCGCGGCGGCGCTGAATCCCGCTCACACCAACCCGGCGCGCAGCCCGCCGGCGGCGGCGGCGGCGATCGCTTCCGGGTAGCCGGCGTCGACGTGTCGCACGATCCCCGTGCCCGGATCAGTGGTGAGCACGCGCTCGAGGCGCGCGTCCATGTCTTTCGTGCCGTCGGCCACCACCACCATGCCGGCGTGGATGGAGTTGCCCATGCCCACGCCGCCGCCGTGGTGGACGCTGACCCAGGACGCGCCGGCGGCGACGTTGACGAGGGCGTTGAGGATGGGCCAGTCGGCGACGGCGTCGGAGCCGTCGCGCATGGCCTCGGTCTCGCGGTAGGGGGAGGCGACGGAGCCGGCGTCAAGATGGTCGCGGCCGATGACGATCGGCGCGCGCACCTTGCCCTTCCTGACGAGATCGTTGAACACCAGCCCCATCCGCGCGCGTTCGCCGTACCCGAGCCAGCAGATGCGCGCGGGAAGCCCCTGGAACCTCACCTTCTCGCGCGCCTGGCGGACCCATCGCGTCAGGGCGCGGTTCTCCGGAAACTCGGCCAGCACCGCCTCGTCGGTGGCGGCGAGGTCGGCGGGATCGCCCGACAGCGCCACCCAGCGGAAGGGGCCGCGCCCCTCGCAGAACAGGGGCCGGATGTAGGCCGGCACGAAACCGGGGAAATCGAAGGCCCGCGTCACGCCGGCCTTGCGCGCCTCGCCGCGGATGTTGTTCCCGTAGTCGAACACGACGGCGCCGCGCCGCTGGAATTCAAGCATCGCCTCCACGTGGCGCGCGATCGACAGCCCCGCGGCCGTGAGGTACCCCTTCGGGTCCTTGCGCCGCAAGGCGGCGGCGCGGGCGACGCTGTAGCCGAGCGGGACGTAGCCGTTGAGCGGGTCGTGCGCCGCGGTCTGGTCGGTGACCAGGTCGGGAGCCACGCCGCGCTGGAGCATGCGGGGCAGCACGTCGGCGCAGTTGCCCAGCAAGGCGACGGAGAGAGGCCGGCGCGCCGCGCGCGCGGTCTCAGCCAGCGACAGGGCCTTGTCCAGCGAGGTCGCCGCCACGTCGCAATAGCCCGTCTCCATGCGGCGGCGGATGCGGCGGGGGTCCACCTCGACCGCGATCATCACCGCCCCGGCCATGGTCGCGGCCAGCGGCTGGGCGCCACCCATGCCTCCCAGTCCGCCGGTGACGATGAGCCGCCCGGCGAGGTCGCCGTGGAAGTGTTTTTCGCCGGCCGCGACGAAGGTGTTGTAGGTTCCCTGCAGGATGCCCTGCGTGCCGATGTAGATCCACGAGCCGGCCGTCATCTGGCCGTACATCATCAGACCGCGGCGCTCCAGTTCGTCGAAGTGCTCCCAGGTGGCCCACGCCGGCACCAGGAGCGAGTTGGCGATCAGCACCCGGGGCGCCCACGGATGGGTCCGAAAAACCGCCACCGGCTTCCCCGATTGCACCAGCAGCGTTTCATCGTTGTTCAGGCGGCGCAGTTCGCGGCGAATGGCGTGGAAGCATGCCCAGTCGCGCGCCGCCTTGCCGCGCCCGCCGTACACCACCAGGTCATCGGGGCGCTCGGCCACCTCGGGGTCGAGGTTGTTCATCAACATCCGCAAGGCGGCTTCCTGGTGCCAACCCGTGCAGGAGAGGGCCGTCCCGCGCGGCGCGCGAACGACCATCGCGCCAGTGGTGGCCGGGCGATTCCCCGTGGTCACGCGGCGGGTGGGTTTCGTGGCCTCGCGCGCGATCGGTCGGGAGGCCCTCGCGGTGTGCTGGGAGCGGGTGCTGGTCACTGCTGAAACAGCGTCTTCACGAGTTGCGTGAGAGACTGGTGGGTGGAGCCGAGGCATTCGGAGGGCTTCAGTTCCATCGGCGTCAGTTGGAAATTGCCGGGGAGAACCTGCCCCGTCTCGGTGACCACCGGACGCACGTCGGACCACGACTCGGATATTTCCAGGTAGAGCGCCCTCGGGTCTTCAGCCAGCACTTCAATGGCGGCCTGGCAGGCTGGAGCCGGGGCCGGGGATCCTTCACCCTTGCCCGCCTCGGCGCCGGGCGCGCGAGGCGGGAGCATCAGGCGGACGGACGCCAGGTTCACTTTGCGCCCGGTGGCCTCCTCCCAGCCGGCCGGAACACGCACCAGATGCTGGCGCAGGAAGGCCATGGCGTCCGCCTGCGGGGTAAGAACTTGGGCGCGGATACGGGTGGACATGGCCCCCTTGACGAGGTCGCCGCCGGTTTTCTGGATTTCCGGCCGCGCCAACTGGTAGACGGCCTCGGCGACCTTGTCGGCCCTGGGCGCGATGTCTTCGTCCAGCGTCTCTTCCGGCCACTCGGAATTGATGACCAGGCGAATGCCGTCGGGCGCGCTGGTGACCCTCACCTCCAGTCCGCGCCGCCCGTCCTGGTGGGAGAGGACGACCTCCCCTTTCGACCCCTGGGGCGCATGTGGCGCCGGAGCGGCGTACTTCAGCGTGAGGTCCATCGACAGTTGATCACACACCGCGTTGAAGATGGCCGTGGCCAGCGCCCGCGACAGGTTAACGGGTGGACCAAAGACCACCGCGAACAACACGCCGCGGGTGCGCAGCGAATCAGGCACCATGGCGCGGAGAGTACCACCCCCCCCACCGGGGGGGCAAGCCTGCGTCCTCAGCGGCGTGGCCACGCCGCGCCGACGCTTGTTGGAGAAGCAGAGGAAGCGAAACAGCCGTCGCGAACGCGACAATTCAAAGAGAGTAGAGAATCACAGCGTCTCGCAGTCGGCATCGAGCACCTACCCGACAGACGGAGAACGGCTGCGAGTCGCATAAACCGCGTTACCGGCATTGGGGAGTGTGTGTCAACGGTGATTCGGGGAGGCGCGGCTGCGTGATGACCGAGATCCGACCCTCTTCACGGTCCGACTCGCCCGCTTTTTCTTCCCCGCCCGCGCCTCGGCGATGGCGGCCTGGGCCGCGGCGTGCCGCGCGATGGGCACCCGGTAGGGCGAGCATGACACATAGTCCAAACCGAGATCGTGGCAGAACCGCACGCTGGCCGGGTCGCCACCATGCTCGCCGCAGATGCCCAGTTTCAGACGCGCGTTCGTCAGCCGGCCGAGCGTGACGGCGGTCTGCATCAGCCGCCCCACCCCCGCCTGGTCCAGCGAGCGGAAGGGGTCGCGATCGTAGACGCCGAGTTTCACGTAGTCGCCCAGGAAGGCGCCGGCGTCGTCGCGTGAGAAGCCGCACCCCATCTGCGTCAGATCGTTGGTGCCGAAACTGAAGAAGTCCGCGTGGCGGGCGATCTCGTCGGCGGCCACGCAGGCCCGCGGCACCTCAATCATCGTGCCGATGTGGCACGGAATCTCGTTCTTCTTCACCTTCCGTTCGGCGAACACCGTGTCGATCACCCGCTGGGCGCGCTCGCGGCACAACCGCATCTCGTGCGGGTGGCCGACCAGCGGGAACATGATCTCCACCTTCACCGGAAGGCGCTTCTTCCGCTTGACGTTGATCGCCGCCTCCATGATCGCCCGCACCTGCATGTCGCTCACCTCCGGGTAGGTGAGACCCAGCCGGCAGCCGCGGTGGCCCAGCATGGGGTTGGCCTCGTGCAGGGCGTCGGCCAGGACCTGGATTTCGTCCACCGACGCCCCCATGTCGCGCGCCATGCTCTCGCGCCCCGCCCGATCCTGCGGGACGAACTCATGCAGTGGCGGGTCGAGCAGGCGGATGGTGACCGGCCGGCCGGCGAGGTGGGTGAAGAGTTCCTCGAAGTCCGACCGCTGGAAGGGCAGAAGGTCGGCCAGGGCGCGGTCGTACTGCGCCTGGGGGCCGGCCAGGCGATCCCGCAGCGCCTGCCGCTCCGCCGCCGTCGCGGTCCCGGACTCCGCGGCGGCGATCTCCTCGCGCAACTTCTTCACCTTCCCGGCCACCAGGATGAGCCGGCGGAAGGGGACGATGTTGTCGAAGAACATGTGCTCGGTGCGGGTCAGGCCGATGCCCTGCGCCCCGAAGCGCACCGCCGCGGCCGCGTCCGGGCCTTTGTCGGCGTTGGCCCACACCTCCAGCCGGCGGCGGGAGTCGGCCCACTTCATGAAGGTGGAGAAAGCGCCGGAGATGCCCGCCTCGCAGGTCTCCAGCCGGCCGAGATAGATGGCGCCGGCGGAGCCGTTGAGCGTGATGAATTCGCCTTCCTTCACCACGGCGCCGCCAGCCGTGAACTCGCGCCGGGCGCTGTCGATGCGCACGTCGCCGGCGCCGGCCACGCAGCACTTTCCCAGGCCGCGCGCCACCACGGCGGCGTGGGAGGTCATGCCCCCGCGCGCCGTGAGGATGCCCTGGGCGACGTTCATGCCGCCGATGTCCTCGGGCGAGGTTTCGTGGCGGACGAGGATGAGGTCGGCCTCGCTCTTCAGGCGTTTGATGGCCTCCTTGTCGGCGGAGTTGGCCGATTCCAGCGCCCGCGTCACGCGGGCGTGTTCTTTCTCGGCGGCCTCGGCGGTGAAGAAGACCCGGCCCCGCGCCGCGCCTGGCGCGGCTGGGAGGCCGCGCGCCAGGACGCGGGCCTTTTTTTCGGCCTCCGGCTCGATGGTGGGGTGGAGCAGTTGGTCGAGGTCGGCCGGGTTGACGCGCATGAGCGCCTCGTCAACCGTGATGGTCTTCTCCTTCACCAGGTCCACGGCGATCCGCACGGCGGCCGGGCCGGTGCGCTTGCCGTTGCGGGTCTGCAGGATGAACAGTTCCCCTTTCTGAATGGTGAACTCGATGTCCTGCATGTCGCGGTAGTGCCGCTCCAGGAGGGCGCGCACGTTCACCAGTTCCCGGTAGGCGCGGGCGTTCTCCCGCTTGAGGGCGGCGATCGGCTCCGGCGTGCGGATGCCGGCCACCACGTCCTCGCCCTGGGCGTTCATGAGGTACTCGCCGTAGAAGGCGTTGTCGCCGGTCGAGGGGTTCCGCGTGAAGCAGACGCCGGTGCCCGAGTCGGCGCCCATGTTGCCGAACACCATGGACTGCACGTTCACCGCGGTGCCGAGCAGCCCGCGAATCTCGGAGATCTCGCGGTACTTCACCGCCCGCGGGGTGTTCCACGACGAGAAGACGGCGTCGATGGCCTTCCACAACTGCTCGCGCGGCGCCTGCGGGAAAGCGAACCCGGCGTGCCGCTGAAACGCCGCCTTGTACTCCGTCACCAGCGCGCGCAGGTCCTCGGCGCGAAGGTCGGTGTCCAGCCGCGCGCCGCGGCGCTCCTTCATCGCCGACAGCAGACGCTCGAAGTGGTCGTGGTCCACGCCGCACGCCACGTCGCCGAACATCTGGATGAACCGCCGGTAGGCGTCCCACGCGAAGCGGGGGTTGCCCGTCTCGGCCGCCAGCCCTTCAACCGCGGCATCGTTGAGGCCCAGGTTCAGGATCGTGTCCATCATCCCCGGCATCGACGCCGCCGCCCCGGACCGCACCGACACCAGCAGCGGCCGCGCCGGGTCGCCCAAGCTCCGGCCCATCATCGCTTCCAGCCGGGTCAGGTTCTTCTCCACCTCGGCCGCCAGCGGGCGGGGGTAGGCGCGATCGTGCTTCCAGAAGTGGTCGCACACCTCGGTGGAAATGGTGAACCCCGGCGGCACCGGCAGGCCGATCGCGGTCATCTCCGCCAGGTTGGCCCCCTTGCCGCCCAGGAGGTGTTTCATGCCGGCGTTGCCGTCAGCCTTGCCGCGGCCGAAGAAGTAGACGAACCTGGTGGACATAGGTTTCGCGGCCCGATGGCCGGATGATGAGGAGAAGGGCCGTTTGGCCGGACGAACGAGCGGAGATTGTGCCGCGCCCGCCCGCGGCCGTCCAGCGGCGAATGGCCGCGGATGCAGATTGATCCAGTACGCGCTCCTCGCTTCGCCACGCGAGGCGTCAGGCTCAGGGGCTTCGCGCGGCACCCGTCTTCCCATCGTCCGGCGGCGGCGGTATAGTGGGGCGAAGTCAGCAAAAAGGCTCAAACGATGAAGATTACCTGTCCGGAGTGCGGGCGCCAGGAGGCCGGGGAGGCTGACGCCGTCGGCGCGACCTGGGAGTGCGAAGAGTGCGGGGCGGAGTTCGAGGTGCCGGCGCCGGAGGAGGGGGAATCTGACGACGAGGACGGCGCGCCGTCGGCGGGGGTCGCGGCGCGGCCCGCCGCGTCAGCCGGCGCCGTGAAACGCGAGCCGGCCGCGAAGCCCAAGGCGAAGGGAAAGGCCGGCGCGAAGCCTGCGGCTCGCGCGTCCGGGGCTGGCGCCGGCGGGGCTCGCCCGGCCGGTTCGGCCGCCAAGCCCACCGCCGGCGGCAAGGCCGCGGGGGCGAAGCGCGGGGCGGAGGCGGAGCCCGCTCGGCCGACGGCGAAAGCGGCGCCGCGCGCGAAGAAGGGTCTCTCGCCCGCGGTGCTGCTGTACGGCGGGATCGGGGTGGGCGCGGTGCTGGTGGTGGCGCTGCTGGCGGT
>JACQVU010000492.1 GCA_016209585.1 Planctomycetota bacterium | reverse complement strand
GTCGGGGATCGGCGGACGGGGGATTGGTCGGATCGGTCGGATCCGTCTGATCGTCCGTCCCGCCCCCGTGAGAGCCTGGTTCGCGCACCAGCGACGCGACGCCGCGGAAGCCCTCCATCTCCAGCCGCCGGCGAACGGCGGCGACGACGGTGCGGACCTGATCCTCGACCGATGGCGACCTGTCGTCCATATCCGTCCCGCCCAGACGCTTGACGCGCGCCGTATGGTGCCATATGGTCCGCGGCCATGCGAACCAAGCGCCGGAGAACATGCCCTTCGCCGCCGGCGCCCTGGTCGTTGGCGGCGGCACGGCTGGCGCCGCTGCTGGCGCTGACGGCGGTGTCCTGCGCTTCCCTCGTGAGGCGCGCCCTCCCGGCGGTCCCAGAGCAGGGCCCGGTGGCTGCGTTCGCGGAGGCTCGCTACTACGCCGCGCATGGCGGCGACTACGCGCTCGGCGGGGTGGCGGTGATCGGGCGCGCCACGTCCGGTCTGCTCTCCCCGGTTTTCGCGCGGGGCTTGACGACGTATGATCACGGCCGCCTGCTCGCGGAGCAGTTATACAGCGTGGTGGTGCACCACACGGCTGGCCGCGCGGACGAGACCGTGCTCTCGGTGCAGCGGTTCCACATGGAGACGCGCGGGTGGGCGGACATCGGCTACCACTTCTTCATCGACGGCGCCGGGCGGGTTTTCGAGGGCCGTCCGCTCGGCTACGTGGGGGCGCACGCCGGTGAGGGGCGCAACCAGGGCCGCGTGGGGGTCTGCGTGGCTGGGAACTTCGAGACCGGCGAACCAGCCCCCGCGCAACTCGCCGCGCTGTGGGCGTTGCTGGCGGCGCTTGACGACCGCTTCGGTGGTCTTGACATCCTCCTCCACCGCGAGGTCCGCGCCGAACCGACCGACTGCCCGGGCCGATTTCTCGCCGCCGAGGTCGAGAGATTCCGCGCCGGGCGGAAGAGCAAGCGGCCGTGAGGGACGATCTGACGAATCCGACCGAGCGGACCGATTCCCCGTCCCGCAACCCCTGGCCCCGGACCCCGACTTTGCGCTTGTGCTCGCCGCCGGATCGCTCTAAGAATGGGCCGCATGGTCAATCCTTCATTTCGTGTCGCGTCGCGCGTGGCCGTGGCCTTGTCGCTGGTGGCGGCGCTGGTGGTCGGGGCCGGGCGCACGGGAGAGGGGCAGGAGAAGCCCGGCTCGAAAGGCGAGAAGCCGGCGGCCGCGAAGCCTGCGAAGCGCGCCAAGCCCGACGAGGGCGTGAAGTCGCGCACCGATCGCTTGCGGCGCGCCGCCGGCGAACTGGACCGCAACCGCGCCGCCGGCAAGTACGCGGCCTTCGACGGCTGGCAGCGCGAGTTGCGCGCGGTGGCCGACCGCGTCGCGCCGTCGGTGGTCATCGTGGGCGTGGGGCGGGCTGGGCGGCGCTCGCCGTTCCAGGCTGGGGCGCCGGGGGCGGGCGCGGGGGTGATCGTCGCTCCGGGCGGGTACATTCTCACCAACCACGCGCTGGTGTCGCGGCCGGGTCTCGACATCATCGTGCTCTTTCACGACGGCCGCCGCGCCACGGCCAAACTGGTCGGCGCGGACCCCAAAAGCGACGTGGCGCTGATCCGCGTGGAAGACGCGCCCGACGCCCCCATCGAGATCGGCGACTCGTCCGCGACGCGGGTGGGCCAGTTCACGCTGGCCTTCGGCAACCCCTTCAATCTCTCCGACGACGCCCAGCCTTCCGTCAACTTCGGCATCATTTCGTCTACTTTCCGGGTGAAGGGCAACCCCTTCTACCGGGGGGTGGGCATTCAGACCACGGCCAACCTCAACCCCGGCTCGGAGGGGGGGCCGCTGGTGGACTCGGCCGGCCGGCTCATCGGCATCTGCGGCCGCATCGAACGAACGGCGGAAACCGGGCACGCCGTGAGTTACGCCGTGCCCATCAACCAGATCACCAACGTGATGGCCGAGTTGCGCGCCGGCAAGCCGGTTCCGGACGGCTATCTGGGCTTCGCCGTCGATGAGGAGGGCTACGTCACCTACCTCTCCCGCGGCGGCTCGGCTGGCAACGCCGGGCTTCGGGTGGGCGACGTCGTCACGCACATCGACGGCAAGGTGCTGAAGTCTCGCACCGACGTCTCCCGGCTGGTGAAAGACCTGCCCATCGGCACCAAGATCGAACTGCGGGTGCAGCGCGATGGCCGCGAGTTCGAGCGTATCGTGGCCATCGAGCGTGCGCCGGAGGGCTTCTGACCCCCGACGGGCGGCGTTGTCAGTTGTCAGATGTCAGTGGTCAGCTGTCAGATGTCAGTTGTCAGGGGTCAGGGGTCGGGGGGCGATAGGACGCATGGGACGAATGGGACCGATGGGATAGGCCACACCCATACGACCCATGTGTCCCATACGACCTATCAGTCCCATTCCCCCCGTCCCCCTCGTCCCTCGTCCCTCGTCCCTCGCCCCTCGCCGTTGGTGGTCTCCCACTTGCCTCACCCGCCCGGCGATGATAGGTTGCTGCCCGTCCACAGGTGACTCAAGGAGAGACTTGATGGCTTCCCGCGTCCTCCCCGTTTCCGTCCGCTTCCTGGCGCTCGCCGCCGCGGTGGCCCTCTTCGCCACCGGTTGCCGGTCGTTCGACCACGACCTGGTGGTGGTCTCCGGCGACACCGCCTCCACGCGCCAGATGGTGCACGCCACGCTGGCCATTGGCGACATGGGGTCCAAGGAGACCGAAGAGCGGCTGGTCAGCGAACTCGCCCAGATCAGCCGCCCGGAACTGCGCGTCAACGCCGCGCGCCTGATGGGGGCGATCGGCCATCCAGGTTTCAAGAGCGCCCTGGAAACCGCGAAGAAAGACGCTGACTCCCGCGTCGCCGCCGCCGCCGCCGAGGCGCTGGCGGCGTTGCCGAACGCCCAGGCGCCGCGGCAGTTGCGGGCCAACCTCTACGACTCCCGCTTTCTGGTGCGCGCCGCCAGCGCCAAGGCGCTGGGAAGGTTGCGGAACCCGGTGGCCGTGCCCGATCTCATCGAGCGCGCGGACAACGACCCCGATTGGTACGTGCGCGTCGAGGCCGTCACCGCTCTCGGCCGCATCGGCTCCACCACGGCCGTCGCCTGGCTCGACCGCTGCGCGAAAGACCCCGCGGCCGACCCCGAAATCGCCGAGGAAGCCCGCGCCTGGTTGCCGTAATGGGGTTGCGTTCAACCGCTATCGTCACGTGCGCCGTGGCCCTGGGTGGCCTCGGCGCGGGCTACGCGCTC
>JACQVU010000482.1 GCA_016209585.1 Planctomycetota bacterium | reverse complement strand
TTTCCGCCGGCGCGCTGATCGCGGTCTGTTGCCGGGCCATCGTGATGCCGGCGGACACGCTCCTGGGCGACTGCCAGCCCATCGTGATGGCGGCGGCCGGGACAGGGGTGATGAAGCCGGCGGGCGAGAAGATCGAGACCTACCTGCGGGCCTATTTTCACGACAAGGCCGTGAAGAACGGCTATCCGGTGGCGCTGGCCGAGAAGATGGTGAGCGTGGACATGGAGGCGGTGGAAATCCGGTTCGTCCACGAGGACAAGTTGCTGGAGGAGGTGGATTTCGCCAACCGCGCGGTCTTCGACCTTTTGTGGAGCGAGCGGATGCGCGCCTTCATCTCCCGCAAGGAGTTCGAGGGCTGGGCGGAGCGCGACCGGGCGCACTTCGAGATCGTCGGCGTGGCCGTGCCCCAGGGCCAACTCCTCACCATGAACGAACGCCAGGCGCGGCAGAACCGGTTCGCGCTGCCGGACGTCGTGTCGTGGGAAGAGATGCTTCAGGCGTTCAACATCAGCCGCGTCCAGGCGGTGGGAACCACGTTCTGGGAGCGGACCCTGGACTTCCTCAACTGGATCAGCCCGGTGGTCGTCAGCCTGGGCGCGATCCTGCTGTTCATTGAACTCGTGACTCCGGGCTTCGGCCTGGTCGGCTCGCTGGGCATTTTCTCTTTCGCGATCTTCTTCCTCACGAAGGCGCTCATCGGCTACGCCGACTACGCCGACATCGTGCTCTTCTTCGCCGGCCTCATCCTCCTGGTCGTCGAGGTCTTCCTCCTGCCCGGCTTCATCGTCTTCGGCCTGGTGGGGCTGCTGGCGGTGGCCGCCAGCATCCTTTTGGCGTCGCAACGTTTCGCGGTTCCCGAAACGGCCGTGGAGTGGACCATTTTCAAACAGAACCTCCTGGAATACGGCCTGGCGTTCGTCGCCGCCGTCGTGGTCATGGCCATTCTGGCGCGTTTCCTTCCCGGTTCGCCGCTGCTGCGCCGGTTGGCGCTGCAGCCGCCGGCGCCGCGCGGCCCCGACATCAGTGGCGGCGGCACGCTGGAGGAGACCGAGCCGGGGCTGGTGGGGCTGCTGGGGCGCGCGCTCACCGACCTGCGCCCGGCCGGGAAACTGGACCTCAACGGCCGGCGGCTGGACGTGACGGCCGACGGCGAGTACGTGCGGGCCGGCGACACGGCGCGGGTGATGCGCCTTGAGGGCAACCGCGTCTACGTCCGGCGCGAGGCCGCCGCGTCGCTGGCCGACGACGAGGCTGGGCCGCCCCCCATTTGAGCGCGAGCGCCGCCGGCCGGGACGGCTCGCCGCCGGGGCGCGTCCGGCGCGGGCGTGATGTCGGGCTGATCGGGAACCGGAGCCGCCTCCATGGACCCTCTCTCGCTGGCCATCCTGCTGCTGATCGTCGCGGTGGCGCTCTTCATTATCGAAGTGTTCGTTCCGTCCGGGGGGTTGATCCCGGTCGGCGGGCTGGTCGCGGCCGGTTTCGCGCTGTACCACGCGTTCAGCCAAGGGGTGATGACGGGGCTGATCTTCGCCGCCGGCGGCCTTACGGCGACGGTGGCCGGGGTATCGCTGGCCTTCCGCGTGCTGCCGCGCACGTCGCTGGGCAAGCGCCTTCTGCTGGTGAGCGAGACCCGCCCCGCCGACGAGCTGAGGGGTGACGCGCTGGACCTCTCGCGGCTATTGGGATGCGAGGGGCGGACGGCCTCGCCGCTGCGGCCGTCGGGGGTGGCGGTGTTCGGCGACTACCGGGTGTCGGTGGTGACGCAAGGCGAACTGGTGGCGGCGGACGCGGTGGTGGAAGTGATCGAGGTGGCCGGAAACCGCGTCGTCGTCCGCGCGGCGCGGGGAGAGCGGTGAGGCTTCGTGGCGTGAACGACGAGATCGAACGGATCCTTTCCGTCGCACTAACCGGCGGCGGGAAGCACTTCCTTCACCGTGAAGTCGTCGAAACTGGTGACGGCGTCGCGCATGGTCCACAACCCCACGCCGCCGCCGGCGGGGGCGGCGCCGGGGGAGAAGAGGGCGACTATCTGGCCGTCGATGAACGCGCGCAGTTCGTCGCCGAGCCAGCGCGCCGCGAGGGTGAGCCACTTCCCCTTCTCAAACGTCAGTGTCCTGGGGCCGAGGCGATTCGTGTCGGCGCGGTCGCTGCTGGCGATCAGGAACCGCTGCGGGTTGCCGGCCTCAACCCGCCAGAGCGCCAGCGTGGCCTCGTTGAACTCCACGCGCAGAATGTAATGCGCCCCCGCCTGGGGAGAGCGCGCCGGCTGGTGGCCCAGGATCACCCCGCCGCCCACCGTCTCCCGGCCGCCCAGCGCCTGGAGGCGCACGCTGACCTCCACGCCGGCCGGCGCGAGATCGCCGCCCGCTCCGTCGCCGGCCACGCAGCGGGCGTAGGCCGCGCCGGAGGCTTGCGTCAACACGTGGTTGGCGGGATCGGAAGCGTCGGCCGTGATCAGCCAGCAGCCGGCGTGGCTGCGCCAATCAGTCGGCAACGTCGCGATCTTCTCTTTCTGGAAGTCCCAGGTGTATTGGCGACCGTAGGTAAAACGGGGTTCATGGGGCGGACCGGCGGGCGCGGGGGCGGGGACGCTGGCGGCGTCGTCCCCGGAGACATTCGCGCCGGGCGGTCCTTCCGCCGGGAAAGCGGCGGCGCAGGCGACGGTGAAGAGCGCGACGAGCGCGCGGGCGGCGAGACGCCCCGTGGAGCGGGGTTCAGGGTTCGGGGTTCGGGGTTCGGGGGAGGCGTCCGCGGGCATGCGCGGTTCCTTTCGGGACGGTGGGAATGAATGAATGGAAAGTTCGGGCCGCCTGGCGAAGGACAGCCGGCGGTCAATCGACGGCGAGTTCGAAGTCGAAGAAGTCCTGGGGCGCGAAGAGTTCGGAGTTGCGGTGGGCCTTGATGAGGGCCGCGACCGCCTCCTGGTCGTACTTTTTACCGGACTCGTCGTTGAAGCGTTTCAACACCGCCACGACGCCGTGGGTGTCGTTGGGGTCCACCTTGCCGCGGACCATGGCCTTGTCGAAGTCGTTGGCCACGCAGACGATGCGCGCCAGGCGCGGGATGGCCTCGCCCTTGAGGCCGCGCGGCGCGCCGGAACCGTCGAGGTATTCGTGGTGATCCTCAATGGCGGGAAGGACCGGCTCCAACTCGAAGATGTTCTCGAGGATCGAAACGCCGATGTGCGGATGCTCGGCGTCGATCATGGCCGGGTCGGTCTGCGCCGGGTTGTTGTGGCGCGGCGTGATGAAGGGCAACCGGCCGATGTCGTGCAGCACCGCGCCCAACAGCGCGCGATACCGCTCGGTGTGCGTCAGGCGCATGTGCTGCGTGAGGGCGGCGGTGTAGCCGAGCACGCGGACGGTGTGCCCCTCCCAGGCCGGGTCGTTCTTCTCGATGGCCGCGATGATGTTGCGCGTGCCGAGAAGGAAGGCGCGCCGCACGCGGTCCCGCATCAGGATGTTGTCGATGGCCGTCCCGGCCTGGATGCCCACGGCCGTGGTCAACTCCAGATCGTCGGCCGAGAAGGGCGGCCGCGCGCCGTCGGAGGCGGCGTAGATCACGCCGTTCACGGTGGCGTGGGCCGAGAGGGGCACGCAGATCACCGAACGGATGCGCTTGGCGACGACGCTCTCCTCCACCGCCAGGTCTTTGTCGCGGGAGGCGTCGGCCAGCAGCAGGGGTTTGCCCTCGCGCATGACCTGCCGGATGATCGAGCGGGAGATCTTGGGCTTCTCCCGCGGGTTGCGGCGGAAGCCGGCGCGCGGCGCGAGTTTCCCCTCCCGGGATTGGATGAAGATGTAGACGCAGCCCGCGTCCACCGCGTCGGCGGCGATGGTGAGCATGTCGTTCAGGAGCACGGTGGGGGCCTTGTCGGCGTTCAGCACCGCCGCGAGGTCGTAGAGGGTTTTCAGCCGGCGCTGGTAGGCTCCGGCGTCGACGCGCGTCGGGCGGGTGAGTTCGAAATAGGCGGTGGTGTTGAGCCGGTCGGTGTCGTGATCGCCGCCCTCTTCGCCTTCGTACTCCAGCTGGTCGAAGGCGGGCAGCAGTTGCTCCTCGATCAGTTCCTCGAAGATGAAGAGCGTCTGGCCGATGCGAATCTTATCGCCGGACCGGAGCAATTCCTCCGACACCGGCTCGTCGTTCAGGTAGGTGCCGTTCTTCGATCCCAGGTCGCGCACGAAGTACATTTCGCCCACGCGGTAGACCTCGGCGTGACGCCGCGAGGCCCCCTGGTCGACGATCGGAACCTCGATGTTGGCGTCGCGCCCGATGAAAAAACGCTCCCCGCTCTCCAGCGGAAAGACCCGCCCCTTCTGCGCCGTGTTCTTGAGCCGCAGTACCGGCATATCCCCAGCCTGGCCCAACGTCCCGTGGGCGGCAAGGCGACCAGCGCCCGTGGGTGAATGTCCACCAGCCCGCGCCCATTGTCAACGACGGCTCTCGCGCGGGCAACGGGCCGAACCGGAGCCGGAATCTCACCGCACGACGCCGGACGCTCGCAGCGCCGCGATCTGCTCGGGCGCCAGGCCCAGGATCTCCCGCAGCACCTCGTCGGTGTGCTCCCCGGGACGCGGCGGCGGCCGCCGAATGGTCGGCGGGGTCTCCGAGAACTTCACGGGGAACGCGATCTGCGGGATGGTCACGTCGCCAGCCAACCGGAGGGACGGGAACATGCCGCGCGCGTTCGCGTGGGGGTCGTTCACCGCCTCGTCCAGTTCCAACACGGGGCCGACGCAGGCGCCGGCCTCCTTCAGCAGCGCCAGCCAGTCGTCGCGGTCGCGGGTGAGCAGCGTCTCCCGCAACCGGGCGCGGGCTTGCTGGTCGCTGACTTTGCCGGCGAAGTAGGCGGCGCGCAGATCGGGCAGACCGACGAGATCGCAGAGCCGCTCCCAGAACTTCGGCTCCAGCGCGCCGACGGTGAGGTACTTGCCGTCGCGCGTCTCGTAAATGTCGTAGCAGGCGCGGCCGCCGTCGAGCGTGTCGCGCCCGCGGGAGGGAACGGCGGAGCCGGCGCCACCCACGCCGCCGTCGCGCGCGCTCCTGGCCGCGCCGCCGAACAACGCACCGAAGGAGAACGGGAGCAGCGCGCTGACGCCGTCCATCATGGAGACGTCAAGGTACTGGCCCCGGCCGGTGCGCGCGCGCGCCAGCAGCGCGCTGACCACGGCGAAGCAGCAGAAAAGCGCCCCGCCGGCCAGGTCGGCGATCTGGACGCCGGGCACGGCGGGCTTCCCGGCCGCCTCCCCGGTGAGCGCGGCGGCGCCGGCGTATCCGAGATAGTTGACGTCGTGTCCCGGAAAGTCCCGGTAGGGGCCGGTCTGGCCATAGCCGGTGATCGCGGCGTAGACGATCTCCGGCCGACGCCGTCGCACCGCTTCATACCCGACCCCCAGGCGGTCGGCCACGCCCGGCCGAAAGCCCTCCAGGATCACGTCGGCGCTCGCCGCCAGGCGAAGGAAGAGTTCCACGCCTTCCGGCTGCTTGAGGTCCAGCGACAGGGCGCGCTTGTTGCGGTTGAGGAGCGCGAACGCGCCCGACATGCCCTCCGCGATGGGCGCCTGCTGCCAGCGCAGGTAGTCGCCGGCGCCGGTGTCTTCCACCTTGAGCACGTCGGCGCCGAGGTCTCCGAGCCACATCGCGGCGCACGGGCCGGGGAGCAGGCGCGTGAGATCGATGACGCGAACACCCACGAGCGGCGGGGCGCAGGGATCAGCCATGGGGTCTGGGGTCAGGGGATGG